>PLLC01000098.1 GCA_003141195.1 Syntrophaceae bacterium | reverse complement strand
AACAAGCTCATCCTCAACGTGGATAAGGAGAAGCTGAAGGCCGCTCCCGGGTTTGACCCAGACGTCAAGTGGCCAGATTTTGCGGACAGGACTTGGGGAAACAGCATTTACAAGTACTACGGCTACGACCCCTACTGGAAGCTGTAGGATAGACGATTCGGGCGCTCGCTGATTTTCGCTGATTTCTGGATCGGCGAGCGCCCTTCCAAAGTGAAGGCAAGCAAATATTTCCCTCCGCGACAGGAGAACAGCACCGTAATGAAGGGATATCTCTTATAGTAAAAAGAAAGAAAGGCGAATTGAATATGGTAGAGCAGGAAAACCCACAATGTCGTTTCTGCATGGGATTATTGATTGGAGGCGTTTTGGGTGCATTGGCAGGCATTTTCTTCGCACCGAAATCCGGAAAAGAACTGAGGTCTGATATCAAGGAGAAAGGGAACGAGTTTTTAAAGGATACAAAGGAAATTTATGCCGATGTCGGTACAAAGGCAAAAGACATCATCGAGGAAGTCAAGCATCAAGCGAAGGAGTTAAAGAAAGAAGCCGAAGGTACCGGTGAAAAGATAGCCGGCGAAGTTCAGGAAAAGATCGGTCAGGTCCAGAAGGTTTTTGGGAAGTAGTGAGAGCGGCGTATCATGCACCGGCGTTTCCTTGCCCACAGGCTGGCGTTGCATGATACACCGCAACCAGGGCTCCGAAAGGAATGAAGTATTTGGAGTAAGGGAGTTAAAAAAATACCATCTTTCGTATTTAAGTTGAAAGCCTTGGGTTAAGCATTCCGCAATGCTGATGGATCTTGAGCAAGAAGTAATAGACGTCCTTGAAGCCGTATGCCATGGGGGATAACCGTTTGATCTTGTTATTGATGCCTTCGGAAATAGCCGTTGTGATATTGCAGACGAAATAGTTGAGGATGAAGTGGCGTTTCCGGAAAAACTTGTTTCCCAATTCTACGAAAGCAGAGATTTTTGATTTCATGGCGGCAATGATCCATTCTTTCAGATTTGTTCGGGCCATTTTCTGATCCTTGGTCTTGTAGACGGCCAGAAACTGCTCTTTCAAAAGCATCGCCTGATAAATGCGTTCGTTGAGAACGGCCAGCTTGTTGAGAACATCCATTTTCCGTTTGCTCTTTTTGCTCTGCATGAGGATGAATCTCTGGTTGCAATGAAGGATCTGAGACAGTTCATCGTTGTTCTCTTTTTGGGCCTTGCGGAGTTCTTCCTTGCGGACCATATCCAGTGCATCGTTGAGGTTCTTCTTCACGTGGAAGTGATTCAGGACGATCAGGGCATTCTTCGCGAAAGCCTTGGTAGAGGATAAGAATCCTCTTGCCCCGTCACTAGCCACCGCCTGGATATTTTCACATCCTTCCGGGCCAAGCTTACGGTAGAACTTGTCCAGGACATACTTCCCGCGACCGTTGTGATTCCAGATCACCTTCCGCTTCTCGATGTCGATCACGTTGGTGACATACTTATGTCGTTTCTGCCAGGAGACCTCATCAACGCTCATCAGAGTCGGGGTCACAGGAGAATCGAGCCTCTCCTGTGCCAGTTTTTCCAGCATGCATTTGTCGATACGGTATACCGTTTCATCGTCCAAGCCCAAGTACCAACCGGCCTCCTGATTGGTGGCAATGGCGGTGAGTCGGTAAACCTGCTCAGCAAACCGCAGAGAAAAGCGCTTTCTGATCCAGGCGATCTCCTCAACTCGGATCGTTCCGTCTTCGAGACAGCGAACCTTCCTCCGGGGAACATGAAGGAAAACCCTCTTGCCGCTGATGGGCAAGTCCTCAACCATATTCGCACCTATGCTGTGGATTCCTCCCGCATGGACACGGCCACAGCCGGAACAGACGGGGGGCAACGGCTTGATCTGGTCAATGATAAAGTGGAGACTGCTGCCGTCATTTTGGATCACGTGGGTCACTTTATAGTTTGGAATGCCAAGGAGCTCTGTGATAGTATCCAATCGCATCGGGTCTCGCCCTCCGGTTGGCGTTGTTGGCAAGCAAAACCATACCAGATACGGCTTGCACCCGATGTGCTTTATTATGCAACTTTTTTTAAAAAGCTTCTATCGATTGACTGGCCGATATTCAACTTTTTTACGAAAGAACCAAAAAATAACACTGACAACAATAGGAGTACGTGCCATGAAAAAAATATGTTCTATATCTCTAATGGTGGCGGTTGTCGCTCTGCTAATTGTCAGCGTGCCTGTGCACGCGTCGAAAATGGACAGCAGCATTGAATCATCTGCCAAGAAGTCGTATGTGTTCAAGACCTACCTCAAGACTGATGATATCAAAATCCAGGCCAAAGACGGTGCCGTAACCTTGACGGGAACTGTCTCCGAAGAATCCCACAAGTCATTGGCCGAGGAGACCGTGGCGAGCTTGCCAGGGGTCAAGAGTGTGGACAACAAGATAGAGCTCAAGGGTGAACGCCCAGCTGAGAACTCGGATGCGTGGCTCATAACGAAGGTGAAAGCCGCGCTCTTATTCCATCGCAGCGTGAGCGGCATCAAAACTGAAGTGAATGTGAAAGACGGAATCGTCACCTTGCAAGGCGAAGCGACCAGCCAGGCACAAAAGGATCTAACGACTGAATACGCCAAGGATGTCGAAGGGGTTAAAAACGTAAATAATGAGATGACTGTGGGAAAGACCTCCAAAAAGACACGAACGGCAGGCGACAAGATCGATGATGCTTCGATCACCGCCCAAGTCAAGATGACGTTGCTATATCACCGCTCGACCAGCGCGCTCAAAACCTCGGTCACAACGAAGAAGGGTGTGGTTACATTGGGTGGCAAGGCGAAAACCGCGGCTGAAAAGGACCTGGCCACTAAATTCGCCAACGACGTAAATGGTGTGAAGGAGGTAAAGAACCGGATGACCATCGATTAGTCCGAGTTCAAGACCAAAGGGACTGGATGATCACTGCAAAGTAAAGGGAGGAAATGACCATGAGTACTACAACGCTCATCATCATCGTTGTCGTGTTAGTTCTATTGTTCGGCGGGGGCGGTGGTTACTATTGGCGTAGACGACGGTAAGTGTCGATCCGGTCACGGTCATACTGAATAGGAGGAGAGATATGAAAAAAGCTATATTATTGACAGTGCTAATGGGTTTTGGGTTAGCTTTGTTTTCTGGCTGCGCCACTATGCAAACATGGCCAGACAATCAAAGAAGTGCAGAGAATAAGATGGTTGTAATCCAGGAGAAGATTGGGGATGGGCTGAAAACCGGCGCGCTTACCACAGATCAGTCCCAGATGTTTCTGACGACACTGAAGGGTATTCGAACAGACTATGAGGCGCTGAGAGACAGAAGTGTCGAGCGGGAAGAATGGAACAGTCTTCATGGAAGACTTGATGCGCTTGGAGATGAGATCAACAGGGCGCTGGCCCGGCCCACAAGAATTGAAGAACCGAGGAATGGGGACAGGATTATCGCACTCCAAAGGAGAATCGATGATGGAAGAATCAGCCGGCGCTTGCCTCTGACAGAGGAGAGAGATTATCAATCCAGGCTGGACTCCATTCGGAGTGATTATTTGCGGATGACGGAGGGAGGCAGATCCGCCACGTACGAGGGTAGAGCAGAAATTTCCCGTCGGCTTGACTCATTGGAATCGGATCTAAATCGGTACCGGTAGAACTTTTTTAGAAAATTAGCATCCAGGCTCGTCTCGGCCAATGGATGTATGGTTGAAGTGCTCTGGCACCACTAAGAAACCAGGCAGCAAGCGGAGAATAGAAATCTCAACCTGTAGTACCGGAAGAAACCGGTCTACTCAACTCAAAAATGAAGGGCCAGCACTGGAGAAGGGAGCGGCTGGAGCACCTGCGCCAGCACCAGCAAAATAGTAGCTACGAGAGAATTAAACTGACGAGATACTGCGATGCTCGTATTGAGTCTATTCTACTGGATGTTAACGAACAGAGAATCATAGGGTCTTCGTGGTGATTGTCACCCTTATAGACCGGATGTTAAATGATAGACTCCAGTAAAAGACAAGACGGCATAGGCGGCTCTCGTCTTTCTTATCAAATTACAGTTTGTAATCCAAAGGAGACTCATCATGAAATGGACCGGCATGTATCTTATCGGTTATATCGTGTTTATTGTGGTGGTGTTCTGGCTGCGCTTTGGAAAATGGGAGTTTTGGCCAGTGTCGGCATTGCATGGACAGTCATCGGAGTCGTAATACTGACTGGACTCGGCATCATGATCGCAGTCTCCCACAGCGGCACCAAGGAAAACATCGAAATCGACCGTAAATAACTCGGCAGGCGCCGTGATTGCAACATGCTGAAAGAACGACACATAGAGGTGATTTCCTGGGCTGATGGGGGACTGAACGATATGACTTGGTTAGGATGGCTCGGTCTCGCAGTAATCATCGCCGGCATTTTGGCCGTCACCGGCATCAAACCGAAGGGTACGCGACACGTCGCCCACACGAGCTTGATGTGGATGGGGCGGCTCGCGCTTTTGGCGATCCTCATCATCGTCGGCTACTTGGCGTATCGTGCCCGATCCGGCGGCTGACGTTGTCGCGCACAGCCTGATATCTTGACATTACAAAGGCTGGTATATCTTAAGTAAGAACTAGGAAAGTTTTTAAAGAGGCAAGGAGGAACGGAGTAAGTAGAAGAAGACTCGTAATACACGATCTTCAATTTAATAATTTTCAATGGGAGAATATATGAAAAAATTTAAGACTCAGCAAGTTTTTGTTTCATTTATTATGTTAGTTTTAAGTGTTTTGTTAATTACAGGATGCGGTGGTAGTGATGAGGCAGCTCTGCTAAAAGCCGAACACGATTCGGTCGCTCCCGGCACATGTACTGAAGCGGTGGGACCCTTTGTGACTTCGTCAAATATCACTGACGGTGCCGGTGGTGTATCGACCAGCACACAGATCACAGCTATCTTCAGTGAGGCGATGGATCCGACAACGCTCAAAGTGGTCGATTCCAAAAACCCAGAGGTGCTCACGTTCACGCTCAGGGATAGTAACAACAAAGTCCCCGTAAAGGGTACCGTCACTATGAATGACCCTTTAAACACGATAGCGACCTTTAAGCCAGACGCAGCTCTCGATATCAATACCGAGTATACGGCGACTATTACCACGTATGCCAAGAGAGCCTCGGACAACAGAGAACTCAGTTGTAGCTATAGATGGAGCTTTACGACAGGGACATGAGTAGATTGAATTAGCCTTGGAACGGCCGGAGACCTTACAAAGGCCGCCGGTTATGCGATTCTGGCACAAATAGGAGGAAATTATGAAAAAAATAGTACTTTCACTGTTGTTGACGGTTATTTTTGCTGCGCCCGCTTTTTCACAGATGATGGATATGTCCATGAAGGGTCATAGAGAAGGACATGGACAGATGATGGGAATGGGCAAGATGGACAAGATGGGCGATATGATGGATATGTGCATCAATCATGCAGATATGATGGGGCTTACCGATGACCAGATCATGAAAATTAAGCCTTTACATCGCGAAATGCAAAAAAAACAGGCACGATTCAAGGCTGACCTGAAGATTGCAAAGATCGATCTTATGGAAATCATGGAAGCGAAAGATTTTGACATAGAGAAGGCCAGCTTTGCTGTTAAAAATATTGCAGAGATAAAGACAGCCCATCATCTGGAAATGTTAAAAGCCGCGAAAGAAATGCGGACTATTTTGACGGATGAACAGTTTAAAAAAATGCAGAAGATGATGTTGACGATGCCAATGAAGATGGGTGAGAAAAAACCGGCAAAGAGGATGATGAAAAAACAATAATGATCAATAAAAGTCAAAGTTCTGGATACTTCCCTCATTAGTTGTCAATATTCAAAGGAGGAGGCGATGAAGAGAATCATTATGTTGGCAATGGTTTTAGTGATGCTGCTTGTCTCTATTGGAGGATGTTGGCCATGGTGGTATGAAGATGGCAGGGATGGAAGAGGTGGAGGACATGACAGGGATCAAAGGCATGAAGAACGGCGTTAGGAAAGAAAGGAGAGCATCACTGCTCTAATGTGCGAAAGTTGAGTAATTTGGTTTATAACCTCTTAGCGCTTGCAAGCGCTAAAGATTAAACTTAAAAGGAGACAGATCATGAAACGAAAGGCTTATCAAGTTGCTATCCCGGTTACACTCGTTGTTGTGATGGTGGCGTTTCTGGCCGCTATCTTTTTCGTCAATGCAAATCTTTCTTTTGCAGCATCAGGCAAAAAGAAATCGTCGGCAGTTGCCAGAACCTCTGCTGTCGAGCATACTGAGGCCCAGATCAAACAGCTTCAAGGCGCGCTAAATATCACCGAGGCCCAGAAAGAATTATGGAATAACCTTACTCAGGTGATGCGGGAAAATGCGAAAGACATGGACGCCTTTACCGGCGCCCTTACCAAGGAGAGGGCTGAAAGCACCAAGACGATGAACGCTGTCGAGCATATGAAATTCCACAGTCAAATTACTGAAGCCCATTCAGATCAAATGAAGAAGTTCATCCCGCCTTTCGAGGCGCTCTATTCCAGTATGTCGGATGAACAGAAGAAGAGTACCGATACAATATTCCGAACGGGGATATATGGAAAGGCCAAGAGGAAATAATCGATAATACTGCAACCTAAAGATGACGCCAAACCGGCGATTGGAATCGATCCAAGAATGGAGTGACTTTATGAAAACATCAAATACATGGAATTTTAGATCCTTAGTGGGCAAGATTATGATGGGGCTTGTTTTAGCCGCAATGATCGGCAGTATAGACGTGGTGCCGGCCCTCGGCAAAGATAACCAGAAACGTATGGGAAAACATGACAACGGCCGTTACGAGCAAAGAGGACGTGGGTATGACCGCAACCGCTACGTGCAAGACAGGCGTGTTTATGTCCCGCCGCGGGTCATCTATGAACCGCCTCAACCGCCGGGCATCGGAATCTTTTTCCCCCCCATCGTTCTTCACTACGGGGATTAAAGGGATTGCTTCGCGTCGGCTGCCCAGCGTTCAAGCTGAGTTGATCTGGACTGTCGCAGGTAATGCCGTTTGTTATGAGTGAACGGGCAGCGCGGGAACTGTTTGATTTGAAGCGGTACTACCACTACGCTCAGAAGTGTATGACTCAATCTCCTTGCTCAAGGATTACGGACGATTTTTCATGCTGACGGTCACATTCCTGTGCTCCCACATACTGAACAGAGGAGAGTCGATGGTGCAATACCACAGATTTGGCATTACTATCAGACACTTCAGTTCGACTGGTAATGATCACCTCAATTCCAAATTGAAAATCGTTTATTTGTAGGTGTTGTCATTTCCAGACAACTACCCTTTTCCTTGATAACGTATCGCTGATTGCCAAGAGAAAGCTGGTAAAGAATAGCATCCGAAACCGCCCGCTGTCTGATCTGAATGCTTCACCCTACCCTTTGTATCGCGCTGCCCTCCCCCGGGAGGGTGTCCCACCCCACCGGTTGGAAACGTTTCCGGGAGCCCTCATTGTTCCCAGAGGAGCGGATCGGCGGAGGGAATGGGGTATTATGGCTGGAGAGGCATGGATGCAATGAAAGATCGTGATGGCCTAAAATCAACGATCTCATTTGGACATGCTCAGAGTAAGGGTACGGGCAGATCGTTGCTCCTGGACGAATCTGATAAGCCCCACGAGCGGCAGATCGATGGTATCAGGCTCCGGACGACCGTGAGCGCCGGGGGACTCCTATCAGACCGGCGGCGGGTCGTTCAACCTGGGGCATCCTGCGAAGCCATGACCGGGTAAATCATAAGCGGGGTTTGGCATGATGCGGATGTGGACAGCAACCGGCATAATGATAATCGTCGGCTGTACCCTGTCCGGGAAGCAGCTATTAAGATTATATTCTGGACAAGAAAGACTATTTCTCAAAGAAAAAGTGGCAGGGAATTTCCCAAAGTGGGGAGAGGATGGGGAGAGAACAACAAAAGTAAGAAAAGGGGGCTGCGGTTTTTCTCCGTAACCCCCTGATTTAATTTGGTGAGCCCTGTCGGGATCGAACCGACAACCTACTGATTAAGAGTCAGTTGCTCTACCAGCTGAGCTAAGGGCCCATATTCGGTTGTTATGTCTGCACGCAAATCTGGCGCGCCCGGTAGGATTCGAACCTACGACCAACAGATTCGAAGTCTGCGACTCTATCCAGCTGAGCTACGGGCGCTTCATCCGTTTCCTGTCGCGGCCGGACGCAATATTTGGGGTGAGTGAAGGGATTTGAACCCTCGGCCTCCGGGGCCACAACCCGGCACTCTAACCAACTGAGCTACACCCACCATCCATGCCTGGTGCGCCTGGAGGGATTCGAACTCTCGACCCACGGATTAGAAGTCCGTTGCTCTATCCATCTGAGCTACAGGCGCTTATCCTCGCGACGCACTGCATTCAGTTACTTTCAAAAGAAGGCGGTTTATAAACCCTTTGCCATCTTTTGTCAAGAATCGAATGCACACTTTTTTCATTTCTTGCTTCAACGGACGAATCCGGCGATTCCCTCGAAGCGATATCCCTTTTTGGCGAGCCCTTCTCCGGCCTGATCGGTCGTATAGAAATGGCCGTTCTTGGCCGGATTGAACCAACGGTAGAGCTCTCGCGTACCCGTGAGGCGTGAGGTGGCGATGTTTCCGATGGCCCCCTCGAAGAGATAGCCCGAAAGCGGCTTGTCTCCTTTCGAATCGTAGGAGTAATAGTGGTCTCCTTTTGAGGGGTTGAACCACCTAAAGAAATCGGTCGTTCCCGGCGTCCCCGGGGCAAAGAGACGGAAAGCAATCCCGATGTGTCGGTATCCTTTCAACCGCAGGCGTGAAGCCTCAGCCTGTGGATTTGTCGTATAGAGGTAGTCGGACCCAGTGAGATAACGGTGAACGTCCAGGAATCGCGGCGTCATTTCCGCCGCCACCTCCAGAATGACCTCCACACTGGCCTCACCGCCATTGGAGGTGAAAAAGACGTAATCCCCGTAAATTCCGGGTGTAAGCTTGCGCGTGTTGATTGCAACGCTGATGTAGTTCGTCTGCCGGGTGGTGAAGCCGCTGTCCGGAAAGACGCTGATCCAGCCGAGAGGTCCTTTCTGGATCGGTATTCCGAAGACCCGTACCCCCTCCAGCGTCACCTTCCCCGCCCCGTTGACGATGGCGAGGAGGTGAGGACCTTCAAGCTGTCCTTCAATGATCAGGGCTTCTCCTCTCTCCCGGCGCTCTGCGTAGCCGTCGACAAGGCTTATAAACCGCTCATCGAGAAATACACTGAAGGGGCCGCCATTCGGAGATTTCCAGAAATAAAGGCTGATTCCCGTCCCCGTGAAGCGGTAGCGCAGGACGTTCTGTTCACCCTGTCCGGAGGGATAGCCGCCCTCTTCCGTCCAGGTTCCGGAAAGTTCCAGGCCTTCCCGAAGCGGCCCGCCGAACGAATGCACGACTGTCCCGGCGACCTCGTTCCTTAAAGAAACGTACCTCCCCACAGGAGGCAGCGCCGTTGACGGCATTCCCTTTCCTCCCGCGACGCCCGCCTTCCACTTCAGAGTCTCCCTTCCCCGATTCTTAAGAAGGATCCTTTTCGTAATCTGCTCGCCCGGGCGGATCGTTCCGAAATCCATCCGGAGTGGCTCCGCTTCTAAAAGGGGCGCGGAGGCCAGCTCAGCAAGTCTGACATGGAAGAAAACGGATATCGTCCCGCCGTCATAATTGAAACGGATCTCTTCCCGCAGATCTCCGACAGGGACCTCGCGGCGGAAGGCGGTTGCCTCACCTCCCGCCTCCAGACGGAGGATCAACGAACAGCTCCGGTTTTTCGACGCGCCAACCTCCCTTACATAAACAAGATGGATCCGCAGAGGCTCCGGCGGCTGACCGATGAAGCCGGAGAGAATCTGATTCTCAGTCAGTTTCCATCCTTCTGGTCCTTCCGCGAACCACTCCGGGTTCCCCGATCCCACATTCTTCAGATAGAAGGTTCCTTTCGCCTCTTCTCCCGGACCAAGGGCGCCGAGGTCGATTTCCTGGGGGTTGACCGTCAGAACTGAACGGAGGGCATCCAGGTCATCGACTGGAATCAAAGGGGGTTTCGGAACATTCTGACCAAAGACCGTCACGGCGGAAAGCCCGAGAAAAAGAAGTATAAAAGTGGTGAAAAAATGCCTTGCCATAAGCACTCCATACCGATCATGTATGGGTCGCTTCTAACCCAAAGCACCAAAGAACGCAACGGTTTTTCGCCGTGAAAAGACTTGACACCCCTCGAAGATCCGATATATCTTCCCTCGTTTTTTCATGCATGATCCGTAAAATCGGTCATGCTTTCAAACCGTAAGTACCGGAACGGATGAAGAGATGGATCAGGAATCGCTGAAATACTGGATCGCCCTCCGGGCGGTGGAAGAGGTAGGATGTGTGGGTTTCCGGACCCTGCTTCAGGCCTTTTCTTCACCGCGGGCGGTCTTTTCCGCTACCGCGCAGACCCTCCAGGTGATCCCGGGAATCGGCCCGAAGACGGCGGATCACATCCGCTCCTTCTCCGACTGGGGGATGGCCGAGCGGGAGATCGAACGGGCCCGGGAACTCGAAGTCGCCATCGTAACCTGCGAGGACCCGATCTACCCCCGGAACCTCCTGAACATCTACGACTACCCTCCTCTTCTCTATGTGCAGGGTTCTCTCTGCCCGGAGGAGATCTGCGTGGCGGTCGTCGGATCGCGCCTCGCCTCCGTCTATGGCCGGTACACCACGGAAAAAATCAGCCGCGAACTCGCTCTCCAGGGAATCACCGTTGTCAGCGGTCTTGCCCGGGGCATCGACGCCGCGGCCCACAGGGGGGCGCTGGCCGGCAAGGGAAGGACGATCGCGGTTCTGGGTTGCGGTCTCGACATCGTCTATCCGCCGGAGAACGAGGGGCTGGCAGGGGCCGTCGTCGCCCACGGCGCGCTAATTACGGAATTCCCCTTCGGCACGCCGCCCAACGCCCCCAATTTCCCGTCGCGGAACCGGATCATCAGCGGCATCTCCCTCGGGGTCGTCGTCGTGGAGGCCGGTGAGAAAAGCGGCTCCCTGATTACGGCGCGGATCGCCGCTGAACAGGGACGTTCGGTCTTCGCCGTTCCGGGTGAGATCGGCGCCGCCGGTTCGCGGGGGACCCATCGCCTGATCAAACAGGGAGCGAGGCTGGTCGAGAATATTGAGGATATCCTCGAAGAGATCCTCCCGCAGGCGGGTGTGCCGCCGTCCGCCTCAAATGAATCTTCGGTCTCCGTCTCTTCCCGGCTGGACGCGCCTGCACCCGATCCGAAAAAAACGACCGCGCCTGCACGGGTCGAGATGGCCGGTCTCGGGAATCCAGAGCAACGACTGCTGTCGCTGATCTCGTCCCGGCCCGTGGATATCGACACACTGATCACATCCTCCGGCCTCACCGCCCAGGAGGTCCTGAACGCCCTGCTCATTTTAGAGCTCCGCGGTCTCATCCGGCAGATGCCGGGCAAACAGTTTATTCGTAAGGAGTGAAGACCCTCTGCCCTCACCGCCTCAGCGTCCCAGTCGATTCTCATTGACTCCAGGACATCTTTGCCATATATACCACCGTCCTTACGAAACCGTGATCCCGTTATTATCACCGAATGTAAGGGAAACATTTGTTTTTTTCCGGAAGGATCCATCCGGCGATTTTGACCGACGCCGATCGCCCTGTGAGCCGAGATTGGGTTTCATTTTTCGGAATCCTTATTTAAGAGGAAAAATTGCCAATGTCCAAGAAGCTTGTCATAACCGAAAAACCATCCGTCGCCCGCGACATAGCCAAAGCCCTGGGAGGCTTCAAGGCGCGTGGCAAGGTCTTCGACCGGGATGACCTGGTCGTCTGCTCCGCCGCTGGCCACCTTGTGGAGCTTTGCATGCCCGAGGATCTGGACAAGAAAAAGTACGGGTTCTGGAGGCTCGAAACCCTTCCCATTCTGCCTGAAACATTCCAGCTCAAGCCGTCCAGAAGCGACGGTTCCAAGGGCCGCTTCCGCAAGAAGAAAGATCCGGACGAAACGGCCTCCGAAAGGGGCCCTGAACTGCTCGACATCATCAAGCGAGAGGCAAAGCGCAAGGAGATCAACGGCATCGTGAATGCCTGCGACGCAGGGCGCGAAGGCGAACTCATCTTCACCTACATCATGAAGTACCTGGGGATCGACAAAAGCACCGAGCGTCTGTGGCTGCAATCCATGACGCCCGCCTCGATCCGGGAAGGTTTTTCGCATCTGCTGCCGGGAGACAGGAAGGCCGGTCTCGCCGACGCCGCCATGTGCCGATCGGAAGCGGACTGGCTGGTCGGCATCAACGCCACGCGCGCCTTCACCATCCGCCTATTCGGGAGAAATGTAAAGGAAACAGCCAACCTGGGCCGTGTCCAGACCCCTACGCTGGCCCTGCTGGTGGAGCGGGAAAAGGCGATCCAGGCATTCGTGTCCCGCGATTACTGGATTGTTAGAGGTATATTTGAGGTATCGGGAGACGCATACGAAGGTGTCTGGATTCGGGAACACTTCAAGAAGCAGTCCGGCGATCCGGACGACCGAGCCGACAGGATCTGGTCCAAAACAACGGCGGACGAGATTGCGGCGCGCTGTGCGGGGAAGCCCGCCGTGGCGACCGACAAGGCGAAGGAAACCCGAGAAGCCCCCCCCGCCCTCTTTGACCTCACCTCCTTGCAACGCGAATCGAACCGGCGCTTCGGACTTTCTGCGCGGGCCACCCTTTCGGCGACCCAGTCCCTCTACGAAAAGCACAAGGTGCTCACCTATCCACGCACCGACAGCAAATGTCTGCCCGAAGACTACCCCGCCGAGGTGAGCCGGATACTCGGTTCCCTGGACGGAGTGTACGCCCCGCTCGCCCACCGCATCGGCGATCCTTCCCGGGCCCAGATGGCGAAGCGGATATTCGACAACACCCGAATCTCCGATCACTTTGCGATCATCCCCACCGGCGAATCGCCCAAAGGGCTCACCGCCGTGGAGCAGAAGGTTTACGACCTGGTCGTGCGCCGATTCCTGGCTGCCTTCATGGACTCGGCCGTATGGAAAATCGTTGAAAGGACCACCCGTGTCGGCGAAGATATCTTCCGCACCACCGCAAGGGTGCTGGCGAAGGTTGGCTGGCGCGAGGCGTTCGGAAAGGAAGAGGAGGCGGAGCCGGATATCGGTATCGCCAGCCATCTGCCCGCCCTTGGGGACATCAACGGCATATTGACCCGCAAAGTGGAACTGGACGAATACCGGACCAATCCGCCGCCTCGATACAACGACGCCTCGCTTCTGGCTGCAATGGAGACGGCAGGAAAGCTGCTGGAAGACGAGACATTGGCCGAAGCCATGAAAGATCGGGGTCTGGGCACTCCGGCCACGCGGGCTGAAACGATCGAGAAGCTGATCAGCGCTCACTATCTGACGCGCGACCGCAGGGATCTTGTGCCCACCTCAAAGGCCATGAACCTGATCCGCCTGCTGGAGGCCATTCCGGTGCAGGAGCTCGTCTCTCCCACCCTGACTGGCGAGTGGGAGAACAAGCTGCTTCTGATGGAGAAAAGCAAGCTCTCCCGCCCAGACTTCATGCGGGACATCATGCGGTTTACCGCTCAGATCGTGGAAAAAGCCCGGGGATTCGACATGGACACCGGATTCGAGAACAGCGAACCTTTCGGAAAGTGCCCGAAGTGTGGCGTTCCGTTACGGGAGAAACTCAAGGCCTATGAATGTGCCGGCTGCGATTTCAAGCTCTACAAGACCGTGAGCCAGCGTCTAATCACCAAAGATGAGGCCATTGAACTGATGGAGAAGCGGGAGATCGGACCGCTGGATAGCTTCTTCTCGTTCAAAACCCGCAAGCCCTTCTCCGCCAAACTCCGCCTCAATGACGACTGGAAAGTGGAATTTGTCTTTGAAGATCGCGCGGCAAACGGCGAGGGGAACGGTCCGGACATTCCCTGCCCCCTCTGCGGCAAACCGATGTCCCTCCGCCAGGGCCGCTTCGGGAAGTTCCTCGGCTGCACCGGCTATCCGGAATGCAAACATACGATGAACATTGGCCCGGATGGAGCGCCGGTTGCTGTCCCTGCCGGGGGAAAAGAGAGCGACGCCGTCTGTGAAAAATGCGGAAAACCGATGGTCGTGAAGAGGGGCCGTTTCGGGACCTTCCTCGGCTGTTCCGGCTATCCCGAATGCAAGAACATCGTCCGGACGCCGAGGGGCGCACAGGCGGGTGCTGCGGCCGCTCCGGCCGAACTCACCGACGTTCCCTGCGACAAGTGCGGAAAGCCGATGGCCGTGAAGCATGGCCGATACGGAAAATTCCTCGGCTGCACGGGCTATCCGGACTGCCGGAATATCATGAAGTACAAGGCGCCGGCGTAGGAGAAACCCGGAGACACGACGCCGCAACCGGCGTGAGTGGCGTCAAGGAGAACCTTGTGAATATGGCAACGCAGGATGCCCCGGTCACCGTGATCGGCGGGGGGCTCGCCGGCTGCGAGGCGGCATGGCAGCTCCTCCGGCGCGGCCGCCGGGTGCGGATCCGCGAGATGAAGCCCGACCGTTTCTCACCGGCCCACAAGTCGCCGCACCTCGCGGAACTCGTCTGCAGCAACTCACTCCGTTCCGCCTCTCTGGAAAACGCCGTCGGCCTCCTGAAGGAGGAGATGCGGCGGATGGATTCCCTGATCCTGGCGGCGGCCGATGCCACGGCCGTCCCGGCCGGAAAGGCGCTCGCGGTGGACCGAAACGCCTTTTCCCGCCGGATAGAAGAAAGACTAACCGCACAACCTGGTCTGGAGCTGATCCGCGGCGAAGTCACGGAAATCCCCGCGGAGGGAATCACGATCGTTGCATCCGGTCCCCTCACCTCCGACGCCCTCGCCGGGAGCATCGCACGGATCACCGGCGGCGAATACCTCTACTTCTACGACGCGATCTCCCCGATCGTCGAGGGGGAATCCATCGATTTGAGCCGCGTCTTCGCCGCCTCCCGTTACGGCCACGGCGAGGCGGACTACCTGAACTGTCCCATGGACCGGGAGACCTACGAGACCTTCTGGAAGGAGGTCACTGAGGCGGAGGAGATCCCCCTCCGCGCCTTCGAGGAGATCAAATGCTTCGAAGGGTGCCTCCCGATCGAGGTGATCGCCCGGCGGGGGATCGAGACTCTCGCCCACGGCCCGATGAAGCCGGTCGGCCTCATCAACCCACGGACGGGCAACCAGCCCCATGCCGTCGTCCAGCTCCGCCGGGAGGACCGGGATGGAATCCTCTACAACATCGTCGGGTTTCAGACGAAGTTAACCTGGCCGGAGCAGCGGCGTCTCTTCCGGATGATCCCCGGCCTGGAAAACGCGGAGTTCGCCCGTTTCGGTAGCGCCCACCGGAACACCTTCCTCAATGCCCCGACCCTCCTCACGGAAACGCTCCAGCTCCGGTCGCATCCGCAGCTTTTTTTTGCCGGGCAGATCACCGGCGTGGAGGGGTACGTCGAATCCGCGGCGATGGGCCTCCTCGCGGGACTGAACGCCGCCAGTCTTGTCGCCGGCCGGGAGGGAATCCCCCCGCCGCGGGAGACGGGCCTGGGGGCGCTCGTCGCCCATATCACGAATGCCGACCAGAAGACCTTTCAGCCGATGAACGTGACCTTCGGCCTCTTCCCGCCCCTTCCCTGGCGCGTCCGGAAGAAGGACCGGGGGGCCCATTACGCCCGGCGCTCCTTCGCTGCCCTCGCCGCCTGGCAGGCGCTTCTCGCCGAAATGGAAGGTGATGGATGCACGGAACAAACAATCATCCCGGTGCCGTTTACGCATATCCTTTCTTGACAAATAATATCATTATTGTACTACTCCAACATGCCAACGATCAACAACGCGCTTCTCGGCTGAAGAATCAAAACCGGGTTTACCGAAAACCCATATCGAGGATAAGGTCATGAATGGTTTGCTCCTGGTCATCGTCATAGCCCTTTTGATTGTGATCGCAATGATCCAGATTTTCCTCTTGGTTCGCAAAGTCCCTGTCGACGTGAACCCTGTCCAACAGGCCATTCGATCTGTGGAACAATCGTATGAGCGCACGGAGCGATCCGTCCGGGAGGAGATCGCCAAGAACCGGGAGGAGACGGCCCAGGCGCTCCGGCAGTCCCGCGAAGAGCTTACCGGCGCGCTTAAAGGGGTCGGGGACACACTATACGGGCAGGTCGGTCTTCTCACGCAGACCACCGACAAGAAGCTCGACATGCTGAGGGAGGCCGTGGAGCAACGTCTTCAGGCGATTCAGGCAGATAACGCGAAGCAACTGGATCAGATGCGGGCGACCGTGGATGAGAAGCTCCAGGGTACGCTGGAGAAGCGGCTGGGCGAGTCCTTCAAACAGGTCAGCGAACGGCTGGAGCAGGTATCCAAGGGATTGGGTGAGATGCAATCCCTGGCGGCCGGCGTGGGCGATCTGAAGAGGGTGCTGACGAACGTGAAGACGCGCGGCACCTGGGGTGAGGTTCAGCTTGGCGCGATGTTGGAACAGGTGCTCACGCCGGATCAGTATGCGGCCAACGTGGCCGTGAAAGAGGGCGGCGAGCGGGTGGAATTCGCAATCAAGCTGCCGGGCCGGGGCGAGGATGAGAAAGAGGTTGTGTGGCTTCCCGTCGATGCCAAGTTCCCCGTGGAAGACTATCAGCGCCTCATGGATGCGCAGGAGAAGGCCGATGCCGAATCCGCGGAGAGCGCCGTGAAGCAGCTTGAGGCGCGCATCAAGCAATGCGCGGGAGATATCTGCAGCAAGTACCTGAACCCGCCGAAGACGACCGATTTCGGTATCCTCTTTCTGCCCACGGAGGGCCTGTTTGCCGAAGTGATCCGCCGCACCGGCCTTGTCGAATTCGTCCAGCGGGAATGCCGCGTGGTGATCGCCGGACCGACCACGCTTTGGGCGCTCCTCAACAGCCTGCAGATGGGTTTCCGGACGCTGGCGATTCAGAAACGGTCCAGCGAAGTCTGGAACCTGCTGTCGGCGGTCAAGACGGAGTGGACGAAATACGGGGATGTTCTGGACAAGGTGCAGAAGAAGATCCACGAGGCATCCGATACCATCGAACAGGCGCAGACGCGAACACGGGCAATCGGGCGTAAATTGAAGGATGTACAGGAATTGCCCGCCGCGGAAGCCAAAGCTGAATAGCACTTGACGTTATGGCGTCATGGTGCTATGGTGCTGCAAAGACCTTAGGAGGTTACACCATGGAAACTGGAACGAAACGGGCCACGATCTATTTCGATTCTGCCTTGCACCAGGCGTTGCGGATGAAGTCGGCGGAGACTTCCCGATCTGTTTCGGAATTGGTCAACAATGCCGTTCGGGAAACCCTCGCCGAGGATGCTGAGGACCTTGCGGCGTTTGAGGAGCGGGCCAACGAGCCGTTGATCGGTTATGAGGACATCCTGAAGAGGCTGAAGAAAGATGGCCGAATATAGGATTTTCTTTCGAAAGTCTGTCTGGCAGGACATCGAAAAAATTCCCAAGAAATCTCTTCAACAAATCATGAAGCGCATCGCGGCGCTTGCCGTGGACCCACGCCCGCCCGGGTGTGAGAAACTCACGGGGCAGGAGCGCTACCGAATCCGTCAGGGAACTTACCGAATCCTTTACGCCCTCCGGGACGATGAATTAACCGTGTGGGTGGTAAAAATCGGCCAAAGAAAAGATGTCTATCGGCTCAAGTGAGCCGGTTCGTATAGAAACGCGTAATCATTGATTTTATTTCCTCGGAAATTATGATATGTACGGCCGACTCTGTGAGGTGCCAGCATGTGGAATCCTCCATCTTCTTCATAATCTTTATATTGATATGATATACCGAAAAATAAAAATAAATGGTTGTGAAAAAATTATCACGGGATTAGTGTCATTTTAGAATACTTAGAAATGGATAGAGGAAGCCGGTAGTCCGCGAGTGCAAAGACAACAGATAAATGGTCATTGCATAGAGCCCTGAAGATTCCCGTGGGGCGTGGAGTTATCCAGAAACTTTAGAATAACTTGATGGGCCGAAAAACGGCATCGCAGCAGACAATGACTATTAGCAATAACAGATAAGGGTGGCACCGTGGCGAGTAACTTCAAGAGCGATGACAGCTTCCTCAGAAAGCTTGCGGTCGGCGCCGCAGGTACTAATGCGACAATCGAGCGTTTGACGGCAATGGGCTTCAACCCGATAGAACTTGAGCGCGGCTCCACCGGATTCAAGATATGGAAGAAGATCAAGATCAAGCGCGTCCGTGTTCCGGACATTCTCTGTCTGAATACCGGACTCCGCTTTGAATCCCGAGGCAAGACAAAACCGGAAATCTCCATGTCCCACTCGCTGAAAGACCCAAGGCGAACGTGGGATGCAGGTATGCGAGACGACGATTATGTTTCGATTGTCGTTTTTGAGCAGAACGCCGAGTCTCCCGTAGACCTGAGACGCATTTCTCCGGTTCATTTCATCAGCGTGAAGGACTTACGAGATGCTTTTGCTGCAAAACGCATATCAATCACGAAACCGAAAGGTGTTGAAGAAGGATCAGAAATCCGGGTGCTGTGGACATGCGCAGTTGCCAGCCAGAAATCAACGATTTCTGAAGTCTCTCCAAAGAGACTCCGCTTGCAGCCTCCTCCTCCCGCGCGATGCCAGACCATCCAGTTGAGTCGAAGCAAAGGCGCAATAAGCCTGACCCCACAGGTTCAAGTGAACGATGCTGTCGAAACAAATCAGATTGTTGCGGCTGTCGTGCCCGTACACCTCACGCTTACGTGTCCGACGCAAGTCGATGAGGCCTCCTTTATCGGAAAGCTTGGAAGCATAAACCTGAGCGAGCGCTATGCTGCCGCCAAAGCACTAAGGTTCCGCGGATATACAACCGCTCATCCGGCACTCGAAGAGCGAATGAACCATTCCCAGGAGGACATTTACGTCCAACTTGAGGCAGCAGCAGCCCTCGCAGCCTATGACCACCCTACCGGCTGGGCATTCATGGAGGCCAAGTTGAGAAGTTCCGTGTTGGACGTTCCCCTTGAAACGCAACTTGAAACCGTTATCGTGGTGTCGGAGATTCCCAAGGACCGAAGCGAGCGCCTGCTGATCGAGGTGTTGCAGGATGCCGGACGGGATGAAGAGATTCGCGCGGGCGCAGCTTGGGCGCTTGGGCAGTTTGCGACCGCAACAACCGCAACTGCACTGGTTGACACTTTCAATTCTACCGCATTGGAGATCAAGACAGAAGCGGCGCGAGCACTCTTGAAGATCGCTGAACCACAGATAGCCCATCTCGTGGAACTGCTAAAAAATAGTGATCCATCACGACGGGATGGAATCTCATGGGCCCTTGCCAAGACCGGAGGCTTCAACCCTCGGGATGTTCTGCGAGATGCCGATGACAATCTCAGACGGTGGATCAGCTACATTATTGGGCACGGGAAAGACAAGCTTGCCGAACAAGACGTTGACGCAATTTGTAGATCAGACCCCGAGGTCTACTTTGCGGCAAGTGTTCTCTGGCAGATTCTGGCAAGTTGGGTCGATGGCCTGACGGAATACTAGAATGCGAAGCAAACCTCTTTATTGTACGAAACAAGGACGTGCTTTCGTTGGTGACGCACTTGCTCTGCTAAGCGAGTTACCCGACGAGAGCATTGATCTTGTGATGACATCTCCGCCGTTTGCGCTCAGGCGACAAAAATCCTACGGAAATGTTGAGGAAACAGAGTACGTCACGTGGATTACGCCTTTCAGTAAAGAAGTGTTGCGAGTTCTGAAGAGAAGCGGCAGTTTTGTCTTGGATTTGGGCGGGGCATATCGGGCAGGCATCCCGTCGCGCTCGCTCTACAACTTCCGAGTTCTCTTAACACTCTGCGACGATGTGGGATTTCATTTAGCCGAGGACTTCTACTGGTTTAATCCAGCAAAACTACCCTCGCCAATCGAATGGGTAAACAAGCGCAAGATTCGCGTGAAGGACTCCGTTAATACGATTTGGTGGTTTGGCAAGACGGACACGCCGAAAGCCGATGTCAGAAAAGTGCTCGCACCATATTCCGAGCGGATGAAGAAACTGATCCAGGATCCCGATAGCTTTTACAAGCCGAAGAAGCGGCCATCCGGGCATGACATTAGTGCAAACTTTGGCAAGGATAATGGAGGCGCGATCCCCTCCAACCTTTTGACCATTCCAAACACTGATAGCAACTCCAGTTACCTCTGGCTCTGCAAAGAACTTGGGCTACAGCGCCACCCGGCACGCTTCCCCCCCGAGTTGCCCGCATTTTTCATAAAAATGCTTACTGATGAGGGTGATGTTGTCCTCGACATATTTGGTGGCTCAAATACGACAGGTTTTGCAGCCGAAGCACTCAGAAGGAAATGGCTCACGTTTGAGCAGGACAAGGAATATCTTCTTTCCTCCGCGTTTCGGTTTCTTGAAGGGCGAAGCGTGGAGGTTGTCCGGCGTATTCTTGGGCAACTTCAAGTGGATGATGCAAGTCTGGTTCTTGATGACATCGTCTGCAGCCTTGGATCAGAGCGGAAAGTCAAGACATCACGTGATGCACTCGAAGATATGACCTCGGAGGCGAGACAGATGGTTCTTCTGGAGGAGCGTAAGATATACAAGTCCCAACAATCGCCTTCACACGTACGCGAGACCCGCCGCGGGTCTCGCGCCGGTGAGGCGTGACGTTAAGATTCCTTTCGTAAATCTTCAAGATGTTTCATTGACCAACCTTAACTGCTTCGTAGAAAGTGAGGTTGCTTGCTATCGGGCTTTGATTTCATCCATTTCCATGAAAGTACGCGTCAACCGGATGAACCCTTTTTGCCAAGGCACACACATCGAATCTCATTCAGGTAGGCGATCTCTGCACAAACGTGTTCTACAGGAAAATAGCAAGGGATGAGGAAGGTCCGGAATACAAGGCCATTCACCGAAGATTCTGGCGCCATGATGGTCGTCTTCAGGGGTGCGGCATTAAAAAATGGCCATAAAAAAGCGGCCAAGGAGACTTTCGTCTCACCAGTCGCACACTCGCGGCTGTCTTGGTCGCAGCCATTATATGGCGTAGTTGCTAAATGTTTGCAAGAAATATTATGAGAGCGGAACAGTTTTGGACGGAAAAGTCGCTCGAACAACTGGCGATTGAACAGGAGGTAAGGCCGATTCAGCGTCTGGAAGACATCTGGGGCAAGGGATCGGATCTCTGGAAGGACGACGACGACTTTGCGGCCTTTCTAACGGCCACGAAGGGCTTGCCTGTCGAGAGGGCGTAGCAATGGATACCGTCGTTCTGGCGCGGAATGCCGTGTTCCTGGCGACGCCGAGATAAGGAGGCATCCTGTGATGGAAATCGAAAAACGGCTGAAAGAAAAACGCGATGCCGTTATGCTTCTTGCGGCAAAGCATGGCGCGCGGAACATCCGCGTTTTCGGTTCGGTTGCCAGAGGCGAACCCGGCCCGGAAAGCGACGTCGATCTGCTGGTGAAGATGGAAGAGGGGCGTAACTTGCTGGATCTGAGCGCTCTGGTCCTGGATCTGAAGGACCTGCTTGGTGCAAAAGTGGATGTGGTATCCGAAGATGGCCTATATTGGCTTTTACGTCGGAAAATTCTCAAGGAGGCACGGCCAATATGAAGAAAGATTCCCGCCTTTGGAGGAACTGGAGAGACAGATTGCAGGCGATGACGAGCGCACCGATTGAACCCGATCAGTAGAACAAGCGGCGCATAAACGGGAAGGGAATCCAAGTCTAATCATGCATGAGCTTGCCGTTACGGAAAGTCTTCTCCAGGTTGTGCTTCGCCACGCCAACGAGGGCGGAGCCGGGAAAGTCGTCAGCGTCAGCGTGAGGATCGGCGGGTTGAGCGATCTCGTCAACGAATGGGTGCAGCGCTACTTCGACCACCTCAGCAGGGGAACCATTGCGGAGGGGGCGGTGATCCGGATCGAACGTATACCGACGACGTTTCGCTGCGATCAATGCGGGCATGTTTTCCCGGCCGATCCCCGGACGCGCGAGGAGATCCGCTGCCCGCTCTGCTCATCCGCGGAGATGACGCTCGCTACCGGCCGGGAGTGTTTCGTGCAGCAGATCGAGGTGGTTAACGGATTCGGGGCGTAGCCGTTTTTTTCGAGGAGAGAGATTGATGGTGGAAGTGCGGTTGATCGAAGTGCGGGAGGAGCTCCTGGCCGAAAACCGGCAGGAGGCGGGCGATATCCGGGCGGAGCTGCGGCGACAGGGCGTCTTCATGCTGAACCTGATGTCCTCCCCCGGGTCGGGGAAGACGAGCCTGATCCTCCGGGCCGTCCGGGCGCTGAAAGATGTATTCCAGATCGCCGTGATCGAGGGGGACATCGAAGCGATGGTCGATGCGGAGAAGATGGTCCGGGAGGGGATTCCGGCGGTGCAGATCCGGACGGGCGGCGCCTGCCACCTGGATGCGCCGATGATCGCAGCCGCCCTCAAGGAACTGGACCTCGCGGCCCTGGACTGCATCATCATCGAGAACGTCGGCAACCTCGTCTGCCCCGCCGAATTCGACACCGGCGCCGCACGGCGGGCCGTGATCCTGAGCGTTCCCGAGGGGGACGACAAACCGCTCAAGTATCCGTTGATCTTTTCCGTCAGCGATCTGTTGGTGATCAACAAGACCGACTACCTGGAGGGGTCGGATTTCGACCCGGAGGCACTGAGAGAAAGGGTGCTCCGCCTCAACCCGGGGATCCGCATCCTCTCCCTCTCCTGCCGGACGGGGGAGGGGGTCTCCGAGTGGACCCGCTGGCTGGCCGATGAGATCGAGGTCTTCCGGAATAAATAGATAAAGGAGGAACCATGGATCACTACGAAAAGCTGCGTTTGCTTCTCGATGCCCACCCCTCCGGCGCGCCGAAGTCAGACTCCTTTGACGAAATTCTCCGTATCCTCTTCAGCCCGGAGGAGGCGGCGGTTGCCGCGGCGATGGGCTTCTCCCTGCGGCCGGCGGAAGCGATTGCCGCCGCCTGTGGAATCCCTGCTGAAACGGCGGAGGGGTTGCTGGAGCGGATGGCGGACCGGGCGGTCGTCTTCTGCCGGGAGAAGGAGGGGAAGCGCGCCTATGCCCTGCTGCCGACCATCCCGGGCCTCTTCGAGTTTCCCTTCATGAAGATCGATGGGACGCCCATGGACGCGCGGCTGGGGAAGCTCTGGGAGGAATACCACGCAGATGGCCTGGGGGCCTCGTTCGGAGGAAGCTCGACGCCACTCGCCCGTGTGGTGCCGGTAGGGGAGGCCCTGGATCTGACGACCCGCATCCATCCCTATGAGGAGGTGGCGCATCTCATCGATGAGGCCGGCTACATCGCGCTGGGTGCATGCGCCTGCCGGATCACCGTCGGGGCCTGCGACGCCCCGCGGGAGGTGTGTCTTACCTTTGAGGCCACGGGGCGTTTTCTCGTGCAGCGCGGGTACACCCGGGAGATCAGCCGGGAGGAGGCGAAACAGGTGCTGGATCGGGCCGAGGAGGCAGGGCTGGTGCATACAAGCAGCAACAGCCAGGATCGCGCCACCTTCATCTGCAACTGCTGCCCATGCTGCTGCGGGATCCTCCGGGGACTCACCCAGCTTAAGCTCCCTCACGCCTTTGCCACGAGCGGCTTTCAGGCCGCGGTAAATCCGGATAGCTGCAATGGCTGCGGGATCTGCGCCGATGAGCGCTGTCCCGTCGGCGCCATCGAGCTGCAGGACGACATCGCCGTCGTGACGCCTGCGAACTGCATCGGCTGCGGTCTCTGCGTGACCACCTGTCCGACGGAGGCGCTCTCCCTCGTCCGGAGGGAGCCGCTACCTGAGATACCGGCCACGGCCCAGGAGATGGGAATGAAGGTCCTCACAGAAAAGGGAAAGCTGGAGGCGTTCCTGCTGGCGTCAAAGCGGTAAGGCGAAGGGCACGCCGCGCCCCGGAATTTTTCGAAGATGGTTTCCAGGCAAGGCCATCGGGCATGAAAGCCATGCCGGATTAGGTCAGATCATGCTGGAAGAGGGGGAGGCCCAGGTGTTTGCGGCGGGTTTCGCCGTAGAGCTGCGTCTGTTCGCGGACGGTGGGCGTTCCGCGGCGGCCTTTGCCCCGGACCTCGAGGGGGTGGGAGGCGCCGAGGTGGAGGGTGTGCTTGCCGTATTTGCCGCTGAGGGCGTCGACCGCCTCGTAGAGTTCCCGGATCTTCTCCGCCCGGAGGGGGTCCTCGAAGAGGGAGTACTGGATCCGCGTATCCTGGACGAGGTCCATCAGGACGACGCCGGTCGCCCGGTAAATCTCGTAGCGCTTGTACATCCCGTTGAACAGGCCGCGGAGCAGCTCGGAGAGCTCCGGCGGGAGGGAAGAGGGGCGGTTGAGTTTCGCCTCCCGGCCCTCCGTGTCGAAGTTCTGCTTCTTCAGGAAGGCGCCGATCCGCCGGGGAGCGAGGCCGTAGCGCCGCGCCTTGATGCAGGCCGACTCCAGGTTCCGGAGCAGGTGGGCGAAGAGGTAATCCCGGTCGGAGGTCGGCGGGGCGAAGGTCTTCGTCTTGCTGATCGAGGTGTAGCTGCTCTTCTCCTCCGGCAGGACCGGATAGACCGACTCCCCCCGGAGCTCCCGCCAGATCTCCACACCCGGCTTCGTGAACCGCTCCCGGACCGTTTTTTCGGAGAGGCGGGCGAATTCCAGCGCGGTCTTGACGCCCATCTTGGAGAGGTAGTCCGTCGTCGCCGGGCCGATCCCCCAGACCTTTTCCACGGGCAGCGTCTCCAGATAGGCGGCGATGGCCCTCCCCGGGATGACGGTGAAACCCATGGGTTTCCGGTGTTTGGAGGCGACCTTGGCGAGGACCTTGGTGATGCTGAGGCCTGCGGAGACGGTGATTCCCATCTCCCGCGCGATCTCCGTCTGGATCATCAGGGAGATCGATTCATAGGAGGCCCGGAGGGCTCGCCTCATCCCGGTCAGGTCGGCGAAGGCCTCGTCGATGGAATACTCCTCCACCTGGGGGGTGAAGCGGCGTATGATGTTGAACATCCGCCGGGAGAAGAGGCTGTAGGTCTCGTAGTCGGAGGGGAGGACGATCAGCCCCGGGCAGATCCGCTTCGCCTCGTGGAGGGTAACCCCCCGTTTGATCCCCAGCCGTTTGGCCGCGTAGCTCGCGCAGGCGACAATCCCTCGCTCGCCCCCCGTGATGAGCGGTTTCCCCTTCAGCTTCGGGTGGATGGCCTCTTCGCAGGAGGTGAAGAAGGCGTCCCCGTCGATGTGGAGGATCGCCCGCGGCCAGTTGTGGAGGCTGAAAATGACATCATTCATGGTGCGGCCTGTTCCGAACAAAAACTGCTTGCCTTTTCCCGATTTCAGATATAATAGAACTATCGTTCTATTGTCAAGGGATTTTTCAAAACCGGAGACGGTTTCGCAAAAAGTCGGTAAGTCGTCATTGACAGGGCGGGGGAAAAGAGGTTAGTTTACCGCCGGCATGTGTAATTTCCCGCCCGGATCCGCTTGAGGAGAGGGTTGAAAAAGGTTGTTCAAAAGCTTGTCCCGTGCTGGATACGGGATGTCCGGATGCAAGGCCTCTGATGGTTCGACGGGCTCACCATGACAGGCAAATAGCCTGCCCTGAGCTTGCCGAAGGGAAGGATGGGGGAACGCCGCAGACGGGCTTTTTCAACAGCCGGTGAGGTGTCCCCTGAACGAAAGATTCGTCAAGATATTGGCCACGGGTTTCGGGAGCGGGCTTGCGCCCCTGGCGCCGGGGACGGCGGGAACACTGGTCGGCATCCCGCTGTATTGGGTCTTTTCGGTCCTCCCCTGGCCGCTCTGGCTGATCACGGTTCTGGCCTTCACCTGCCTCGCCTGGCATGTCTCGGACGAGGCGGAGAAGATCTTCGGCCGGAAGGACGCACCGTGCATCGTGATCGACGAGATCGCCGGTCTCCAGTGGACCCTTTTCCTGGTTGCGCCGACGGTTCCCCATATGGCCCTGGGCTTTGTGCTGTTCCGGCTGTTCGATATCGTAAAGCCCTTCCCGGCGCGGCTCTTTCAGGAGCGGCTCCCGGGCGGTTGCGGGGTGGTTGCGGACGATCTGGCGGCGGGTGTCTACGGCAATCTGGCGCTTCAGGTTCTGATCCGGTGGCTGGGGATATGAGAACGGGGGTGCGAAGGTGCGCCTCTTGTGAAAATCGGATATCGAGGTATTGCATGAAAATCGGCATATTGACGATCGGAAACGAGTTGACGAGCGGCCGGATCCAGGATACCAATTCCGCCCTGATCGCCCGCGCGATGCAGGAGCAGGGATGGTCGGTCGCGGGGATGATGTCCGTGGGCGATGACGACGGCGCCATCCATGATGCGCTTGCCCATCTGCTGGCGCGTGTTGATGCTGTGATCGTGACCGGGGGGCTTGGCCCCACGGCCGACGACATCACGACGACGGCCGTGGCCAAGGCCTTCGGCCTGAGGCTGTACAGCGATCCCGCCGTCCTCGCGCATATCCGGGCCATTTTTGAAGGACGAGGGCTCCGATGGACAGAGAACAACGCCAAACAGGCCGTCTTCCCGGAGGGGGCGGAGATCATCCCCAACCCGACGGGGACGGCGGCCGGCTTCGCCCTGCGGCGGGCGGGACGGATCGTTGCGGTCATCCCGGGCGTCCCCGCCGAGGCGCGGCGGATGCTCTTTGAGAGGGTGATCCCTCTTTTCCGGAAGGCGTTTCCGGAGGCCGCCCTGCACGTGGAGACGGTTACCTTCAAGCTCTTCGGACTCCCCGAGGCGGCGGTGGACGAGGCGATGGCCGATGCAGATCTCGCTGGCCTCGGCGTCGGGATCGGTTTCTACCCGAACTTTCCGGAAAACCACCTCGTCCTGACGGCGCGGGAGGCATCTGCGGACGTGGCCGGGGAAAAGCTTCGCGAGGCGGGGGCGAGGGTCGAGGCAAGGCTTTCGAAATATATCTTCGCCAAAGGAGAGGAGTCGCTCGCGGGAAACGTTGCCCGGCGGATGGCGGAGCGGAATCTTACGCTCGCCGTGGCCGAGTCCTGCACGGGCGGCCTGATCACGGATCGTCTCACGGACATCCCCGGCAGCTCCGCCTTTCTCGAACGCGGGGTCGTGACCTACGGCAACGCGGCCAAGACCGCCCTCCTCGGCGTTCCGGAGGCGGTGATCCGCGAGCACGGTGCGGTGAGCGCCGAAACGGCGCGTCTGATGGCAGAAGGGGTCCGGAAGTCGGCGGGAACCAGTCTGGGTCTCGCCGTGACGGGGATCGCGGGTCCCTCCGGCGGGACAGAGGCGAAGCCGGTGGGGACGGTCTTCATCGCGCTGGCCGACGGCGGAACGCCGGTCTGCCGTCCTTACGCCTTCCGCTGGGAGAGGCGGCGGAACAAGGTTATGGCCTCCCAGGCCGCCCTCCTGATGGTCTGGCGATATCTCTCGGAGGAGTCGCGCGATGACGGATGAGCAGACGATCCGCTCCTTTCTGGCGCTCGATCCGCCGGAGGAGATCCTCCGGGAAATCGGGCAGGTTCAGAACCGGTTGCAGAAACTCATCCACGGGGATCTCCGCTGGGTCCGGCCGGAGTCGATCCACCTGACCCTGAAGTTCTTCGGCGACATCTCCGGAAACGCGGTCGCGAACATCTCGGCGGTCGCGGAGAAGGCCGCGGCGGCGGTCGAGCCTTTCGAACTCGCGATCGGCGGCGCGGGGGTCTTTCCCGACATGAACCGGCCCCGGATCATTTGGCTGGGGATGAACGGGGATGTGGCGCGGCTGGTGACTTTCCAGAAGGAGCTGGAACGGGCGCTCCAGGAGATCGGCTTTCCAAGGGAGGAGCGGCCCTTCCGGCCGCATCTCACCCTGGGGCGGATCAAATCGCCGAAAGGGCTGATCGGTCTCGCGGAGGCGCTGGAAAAGAGAGAAACGTATACGGCGGGACGGTTTGTCGCCTCCGGCCTCGGCCTGTTTCAAAGCGATCTGACGCCCCGGGGGGCGGTTTATACGCGGCTTGCAGGGTATCCCTTTGCGGGGCAGGAGGGGGCATAACGCCGAAACGTGAGGGAAAAATCCAAACAACAGCACGAACCGGGGAGAGGGACGAAGGAGGTGTCTATGGGAACGGATACGGAAAGGGCAAAGGCGGTTGATCTGGCGATCATGCAGATCGAGAGGCAGTTCGGGAAGGGTGCGATCATGAGGCTGGGCGGCGGGGAGGTGATCTCCGACATTCCCGCGATCTCCACGGGGTCGATCAGCCTCGACATCGCGCTTGGCACCGGCGGGGTCCCGCGGGGGAGAGTCATCGAGATCTTCGGCCCCGAATCGGGCGGGAAGACGACGCTGGCCCTTCATATCGTGGCCGAGGCGCAGAAACTCGGGGGGCTCGCGGCCTTCATCGATGCCGAGCACGCGCTCGACGTCACCTACGCGAGAAAGATCGGCGTCAACACGGATGACCTCCTCATCTCCCAGCCCGACACGGGGGAGCAGGCGCTCGAGATCTCCGAGACCCTTGTCCGGAGCGGGGCGCTGGACGTCCTGGTCGTCGATTCCGTGGCCGCCCTCGTCCCCAAGGCCGAGCTCGAAGGGGAGATGGGGGACGCCCAGATGGGGCTCCAGGCGCGCCTGATGTCGCAGGCCCTCCGGAAGCTGACGGGGAGCATCAGCAAGTCGAAGACGACCGTGATCTTCATCAACCAGCTCCGGATGAAGATCGGCGTCTTCTTCGGCAATCCGGAGACAACCACCGGCGGCAACGCGCTCAAGTTCTACGCGACGATGCGTCTCGACATCCGGAAGGTGAGCGCGATTAAGCTGGGCCAGGAAGTGCTCGGCTTCCGGACCCGGGTGAAGGTCGTGAAGAACAAGGTCGCGCCCCCCTTCCGGGAGACGGAATTCGACATCATCTTTGGCGAGGGGATCTCGAAGGAGGGCGACGTGATCGATCTGGCGGCCGACAAAGGCATCATCGAGAAGAGCGGCGCCTGGTACTCCTACAAAGGGGAGCGTCTCGGCCAGGGACGGGACAACACCCGGACCTTCCTGAAGGAAAACGGAGAGATCCTGGCGCAAATCGAGGCGGAGGTCCGCGAGAAGCTGGGTCTGAAGCCGAAGGCCGCTGCCGTTGTGAAGGAAGAACCGAAATAGGATATGAACGAGGACCGCGAGCTCTGTCGGGCCGAAGGAAAGGCCTTCCGCCTCCTGACCCTCCGGGCGCACAGTGAGAAGGAATTGCGCGCAAAACTGCGGGCGGGCGGTTTCGCGGCGCCGGTTGTCGAGGGGGTTATGCGGCGGTGCCGGGAGCTCGGCTACCTGAACGACGAGGCCTTCGCGAGGCAGCGGGCGCGGGTGCTTGCGGTCAGCCGTCTCGCCGGAGACCGGCGGATCGCCTTTGATCTCCGGGAGAGGGGGATCGACGCGGGGCTATCTGCGCGGGTGATCGCGGAGGTCCGCGGGGAGCTCGACGAGGAGGAGGCGGCAAAACGGCTGCTCCGGAAGAAGATCCGGGGACGGCCGGTCGCATCGCTTACCGAACGGGAAAAGGCCGGATTGGCCAGAGGTCTGATGGGGAAGGGATTCCCCACGGGCCTCATCTTGAAGACACTGAAAAAAACAGAGGAGGAAGGGTTCCATGACGATGACGGGGAGTGAGATCCGGGAGAGTTTTCTGAAATTTTTCGAAGGGAAGGGGCATGCGCGGATCGCCAGTTCCCCTCTCGTTCCCAAGGACGACCCGACACTCCTTTTCACCAACGCCGGAATGGTGCAGTTCAAAAACTGTTTTCTGGGGCTGGAGGACCGGGGCTACCACCGGGCGGCGACCTCGCAGAAGTGCGTCCGGGCGGGCGGGAAGCACAACGACCTGGAAAACGTCGGCGTCACGGCGCGCCACCACACCTTCTTCGAGATGCTGGGAAACTTCTCCTTCGGGGATTACTTCAAAAAGGAGGCAATCGCCTGGGCGTGGGAGTACCTCACCGTTACCATGGGGATGCCGAAGGAGAAAATCTGGATCACGATCTATACGGACGACGATGAAGCCTTCCGGATCTGGCATGACGGGATGGGGGTCCCGACGGAGAGGATCGTCCGGATGGGGGAGAAGAGCAATTTCTGGATGATGGGGGAGACCGGTCCCTGCGGTCCCTGCTCCGAGATCCTCTACGACCAGGGGGAGGGGACGGGCTGCGGAAAGCCGACATGCGACGTGCACTGCGAATGCGACCGGCACCTCGAGATCTGGAACCTCGTCTTCACCCAGTTCGACCGCGACGCCTCCGGGAAGCTGACCCCCCTGCCGAAGCCGAACATCGACACGGGGATGGGACTGGAGCGGCTGGCCGCCGTCGTCCAGGGGGTGACGAGCAACTACGAATCCGACCTCTTCACGGGAATCATCCGCTTCATCGAGAAGATCAGCGGCCGGACCTACAAACGGAGCGGGGAAGACGATATCTCCATCCGCGTCATCGCCGACCACAGCCGCGCCGTGGCCTTCCTGATCGGCGACGGCGTTCTGCCGAGCAACGAGGGGCGCGGCTACGTCCTCCGGCGGATCCTCCGGAGGGCGGCGCGCCACGGGAAACTCCTCGGTATGGACCGGCCCTTCCTCAACGATGTGTGCGGGGTCGTGATCGACGAGATGAAGGGGGCCTACCCGGACCTGGTCGACAAGGCCGCCTTTATCCGGAAGGTCGTGGAAAGCGAGGAGCAGCGCTTCATCGAGACCCTCGACGCCGGCCTCCGGATCCTCCAGGAGGAGGTGACCGCCCTGAAAACGGCCGCGGGAGAGGTGATCCCAGGCGAGATCGTCTTCAAGCTCTACGACACCTTCGGCTTTCCCACCGACCTCACGGCGGACATCGTCCGGAAGGACCGCATCTCCCTCGACATGGAGGGCTTCGAGAGGGCGATGGCCGCCCAGCGGGAAAAGGCGCGCGAATCCTGGAAGGGGAGCGGCCAGGAGGCGATCTCCGAGGTCTACCACCAGCTCACCTTCAATGGGACCGTCACGGAGTTTGCCGGCTACGAAGGGGTGACGGAAGGCCGTTCGCGTGTGACCATGCTCCTGAAGCAGGGACAGCCTACGGAGGAGATCGGAGAGGGGGATGAGGCAGAGGTCATTGTTTCCAAAACCCCGTTCTACGGGGAGATCGGCGGCCAGGTCGGCGATGCCGGCGTGATCGAGGGCGACGGCTTTCTCTTCGAGGTTACGGATACGAAGCGCCCCCTCGACAAACTGATCAGCCATGTCGGGCGGCTGCGAAAGGGAAAGATCCGGATGGGGGATGATGTCCTCCTGAAGGTGGATGACGAGATCCGTCGGGCGACCGAGGCCAACCATTCCGGCACACACATCCTCCAAGCGGCGCTGAAGACGGTCCTCGGGGAGCATGTCAAGCAGTCCGGCTCCCTGGTGAACGCCGAACGGCTCCGCTTCGATTTCACCCATTTTTCCCGGATCGAGGAGGAAGAGCTGGTCAGGATCGAGGACCTGGCCAACCGGATGATCCGGGCGAATGTCCCCGTCGAAACCGTTGTCATGCCCCTTGCGGAGGCGGTGAAGACCGGGGCGACGGCGGTCTTCGACGAGAAGTACGGGGAGACGGTCCGTGTCGTCGGGATGGTCGGATTCAGCAGCGAGCTCTGCGGGGGGACCCATGTGAAAAGGACGGGCGATATCGGCTTTTTAAAGATCGTCCATGAATCGGCCGTGGCGGCCGGGGTGCGCCGGATCGAGGCGGTGACGGGGAAAACGGCTGTCGCCCATGTGCGACGCCTTGAGGACGAACTCCGGAAGACGGCCGGACTCCTGAAGATCGGCCTCCTGGAGACGTCGGACAGAACGGAAAAGCTTCTCCGGCGGGAACGGGAGTTGGAGAGGGAGATCGAGGCGCTCAAGGGCAAACTGGCGGCGAAGGATTCCGGCGATCTGATGGGACGCGTCCGGCAGATCCACGGGGTTGCGGTCCTTGCGACCGTCGTGGAGGCCTCCGACGTCAAGACCCTCCGGGATTTTGGCGACAAGCTCCGCGACCGGCTCCGCTCCGGGATCATCCTCCTCGGGAGCCGGGCGGACGGGAAGGCGATGCTCCTTTGCCTGGTCACCAAGGACCTCACCGACCGGTACCATGCGGGAAAGATCATCCAGTCGATCGCCCCGCTCGTCGGCGGGAGCGGCGGCGGCCGGCCCGACATGGCCCAGGCGGGAGGTCCGAAGCCGGAGTTCCTGGAGCAGGCCCTGGAGAAACTTTCCGATCTGCTTTGAACCCACAAAGAACCCCGGAAGGTCCACTTCCGGGGTTCTTTGGTTATCTTTGTTTCATCCCGGCCTTCCCGGAGGGGAAGGGGTGATGATTCTCCGCAAAGGCGCTCCCCGGTTTGCCCCGGGTCGCGGAGAGGGGCGGCGCGGGCCGGGACAGGCGTCCGGCCGGACTGGTTGCGGCGGAAGTACGGCCTAACGGCCGATTTTTGCCAAGACGCTCCGGGCGAACTCCTTCCCGTCGACGAGGTCGTCATCATCGGGATGATTGCTGGCCTCCTGCGCCTCTTCCGCCCATGCCCGGTGCTCCGCTTGCTTCACCAGCGCCTCGATGATCTTTGCATCCACCTTGCCCCGGACCCCGAAGGTGCCGAGGATCTTCGCCCGGGTGGCGAGACCGACCGCGTGCTCCAGCGCCTGCTTCGGCAGATGGCCGCCCCGGAGCGAGCCGTGGGTGCAGAAGAGGGCGATGTTCTGTCCGTCGGGCAGACCCTTGAAGAAGGGGAAGAGCTTGGCGGGAACGCTGTGGGCGTGGACGGGGAATCCCACGAAGATGATGTCGTAGCCCACGGTACCCTTGACGTCCTGAACGGGGAGAAGTTCCTTTTCCACATGAATCGCTTCGTAGATGGCGCGCGCAAGCTTCTCAGTGTTCCCGGTCTGGGAGTAGTAGGTGACCAGAGCCTTCATCGTATCCTTGCCTCCTCTGATGGGTTTTGCGAAGCCCTTACTGGATTTTCCGGGTAAATGCAAGGGACAAACACCCCCGGAAATTCCCGTCAATCTTTACTATTTTCGTTTTCCAGCTTTTCGTAGGTTTCGAGCGCGGGCGTAAGGATCATCACGGTTCCATCCTCCTCGAAGTGGAGGAATGTCCGTGCCGTGAAGATGGAGTACCAGAAACCGATCTTCTTGCCCCCCGTGTCGATCAGATCGAATCCGTGGGGAAACTGGCGAAACTCGTACGCCTTGGCCTTCATGAAGCCGACAATTTCCCGGAGCTTCACGGGGGTCATGGCGACCTCCTTCCAGAGGGTCTCCCGGTCGAGACTATAATCCCGATGCAGTCCTATGAGCGCGTTCGGATAGAGGTCCGAGCCGCTGGTGTAGTAGCGGAACTCCGGGTGAACCACGTTGCCTTCCAGATCCCGGTCCGCCTCTTCGCTGGGGAGGATCTGGCCGTAGTTCCGGAAGAGGGAACCGGAACAGGCGATGACGTTCAGGCCCAGGAGCAGCAGCACACTCAAAACAAGAATTTTTTTCAGTCTCATGATTCCATTCCTCCATTCTGCCCGGAAACCGACGGCGTCCGACGTGCCTGTCTTGTTCCCCTGAAAACATCGGGAAATCAATTCCGTTGACATTCCCGGAAATAACAAAGATGATACAACTGAGTATCGGCCGCAAGGCCTTGATCAGCTTTCATGATTTAAGGAGACAACACCATGGAAATCATTACGTCCACACAACTGGCCGTTCCCACGGTTCAACTGATTCTGCTCCTGTGAGCCTGAGCACAGTCGCCCTGCTCGTCGGCCGCCTCAGAATGGCCCTGTTCATTAACTACTGTTTCATGCTCTACTGGGGTTACGTTTTCAACTTCGACCTCTTCGTCGCCCAGGGAGTAAATAAGCTGACCGGTTATACCGTCCTCTATTTCAGCATCGGAGCCGTCATCGTCCTGCTTGCGTCGGTCGGCCTCATCGCGCATAGTGAGTGACCGGAATCAGCTCAATTTCTCAATCTCCAATTTCTGTTCCAGGGTTTCGTTGGCCTTCCGGAGCCGCTCCTCCGGCGCGCAGACGGCGAAAACCGCCGCTCCCGACGCCGGCGGGAAGTAGCGCCGGGCAGTCTCCTGCAGGCGTTCCGGATCGACGGCGAGCACCTCTTCCCGGAAGCGGTGGCGGAGCGGATCGGTCAGACCGGAAAACTCCCGGATAAGGGCGGTGTAACCCTTTCCGGCCGGATCCAAGGGTCGGTCGAGGGCGCCGATCGTGCCGATCACGGCTTTCTCCAGTTCTTCCCGGGGGACCGGGTTGTTGCAGACAAAATCCACGGCATTTCGGTAGATATCGATTGTTTCCGCCAGATGGGGGTCCCGGTAGGAGAGGAAGGCGAACAGGCCGCTGACCGGTTCATAGTGACAGGATCCCCCGTAAGCCCCTCCCTGAACCCGGATATGGCGGTAGAGATAGCCGTTGGAAAGCTGTCTCGCCAGGACGAAAAGAGGGGCGGAAAGCGGATCGGCATAGGGAGGCGCCGCGAGGACCTTGGCGACATAGCAGACCTCGGCGGGGATGGCGATCCCGATGTGGACGGGGCGGCGGTTCCGCACCTCCGGGTTCTCCGGCGGATTTCCGGCCGGCAGGGCCGCGAGCAGGGCATCGGCCGCTGTGGTGAGCCTTTGCAGTCCCTCGGCGTCGGCCGTCATGTTCAGGAGCAGCCGTCTCCGGACAAAGACGATCTTGCGGAGACGTGCGAGCTTTTCCCGGAGATCCTCCCGAAGATCGCTCAGACGGTCAGCCGTGCCGGCGATGAGACGGAGCTGGGTTCTCCCGTGCCATTGTTCGGTCCGCCAGGCCGGGAGAGAAAGGCTCGCCGCGGCCGCCATCTGGGCGAAGAGATGACCCGAGGGGATGACCGAGGCGTGGAGATTGTTCTTCTTTTCGAGGATCAGCTCCCGCATCCGGGCGGCGTCGGTCAGATCCCCCTCCGTCAGGATATCCCGGACGATCCCGACCGCCTCATCCGCATTCCGGTAGAGGGCCTTGACGGAAAAAACCATCTTCTGCCAGTTTCCGCTGCCGTCGGCGGTTGCACCGGCGGCAAGATTGACGCCCAGGCCGCCGGTCCGCAGGGAGATCCGCTTCGCCATCGCTTCGTAGGAGAGTCCCGCCGCCCCCATCTGGACGGTGAGCTTTCCCAGAAGCGGCAGATAGGCTTGCAGCTCCTCGGGGATGTCGGAGACGTCGAAGGCCAGATCGAGATAGGCGATGCCGTTCGTGAAAAGGTCATGGCGAAGGATCGGGACGCCGCCCGCGGCCGCTCTCTCCGTGGGGATCGTTTCGATCTCGCGGGAGATGTCGCCGATCCTGAGCTTCGGCAGGGTCGCAGCCGCCTCCGGTGGGTCCGGTTCCGTCTGAAACCGCTTCAGGAGCAGGGTTTCCTGACGGATCTGTTCCTTTTCTTCCTCAGAAAGGGAGGCCGCGAGACGGGTCAGCCGTTGTCGGGCCTTCTGCTCCCGCTCCTCCTGGAAGGTCCGGCTCGGTTCCATGACGGAGAGGAGACGGTGGGGATTGTCGAGGAACCATTGCCGCACCGCCTCCCGGAAGAGGGCGGGATGGGTCTCCCATTTCCGGCGGATTTCATGGATCGTGCGAGGGAAATTCATGTCCGTCAGGGGATCCCCGTCATAAAGCCAGGTGTGATAGGCCCGCCCCATCAGGACGATCCCATAGGGATAGTTGCCGCGGACCATCTCCCGTCCGTGAAATTCCACTTGGTGGAGGGTGCCCTCGATCAGCTCCCGTTCGAACCCTTTGGCCGCCACATCTCGCAGCGAATCGAGAATCAGGGCCTCGATTTGCGGGGCCTTGCCCGGGTCCGTCCCCCGGAGGCCGACGGCGAAGGCGATCTGCTTCAGGTCCCTCTCCAGGCCGGTGACCGGAGAAAGGTCCTCCCCGAGGCCCGAATCGATGAGGGCCTTCCGGAGAGGGGACGCTGCGCTGCCGACGAGCAGATCGGCGACGATCGCAAGCTTCATCGCCGTCTCGCCGGCGGTGTTTTCCGCCGTCATCCAGGCCAGATTCACCGTGGTTTTTCCCTCTGATTTCTCTTCCCGGTCGATGGGAAAGCAGCCGTGAACGGCCCGGGGATCTTTCCAGCGGGGCTGGATGAGAATGGAGGAATCGACTGCGACGCGATCGAAACCGGCGAGTATCTCCGCGAGAAAGGCGAGGTGCTCCTCCGTCGGGATGTTTCCGGAGAGGAAGAGGCGTGCGTTCGTCGGCGAATAGAAGGTCCGGTGGAATGCCCGGAACTGTTCGTAAGTCAGGTCGGGAATCCTCTCGGGATCGCCCCCCGAGTCGCAGGCGTAGGGCGTCTCCGGATAGAGGTTTTCCTGGATGGCCTTGTACATCAGGGCCTCCGGCGAGGAGTAGGCCCCCTTCATCTCGTTGTAGACAATCCCGGAGACGGCCAATTCCCCGTTCGCATCGAATTCGAGATGGTGGCCCTCCTGGAGGAAGGTCTCCCGCAGGAGGCGCGGCCGGAGGACCAGGTCGGTATAGACCCGGGCAAGGTTGAAGAAGTCGCGCTTCTCCTGACTGGCGACGGGGTAGATCGTCTTATCGGGGTAAGTGAAGGCGTTGATGAAGGTCTGGAGCGTTCCCCGCAGGAGTTCGTTGAAGACGTCCTTGAGGGGGTAGCGTTCGGAGCCGGCCAGCACGGAATGTTCGAGGATGTGGGGCACGCCGGTCGAATCCCTGGGCGGTGTCCGGAAACCGATGGAGAAGAGGTTCTCCCGGTCGTCGCAGTGGAGGTGCAGGAGCTTCGCCCCGGTCCTTTCGTGTTCGATCTCATAAGCGGTGACCCGGATTTCCGGGATCTGCTCCACCCGGAGGATATGGAAACCATGTCTCTTATCCCCGGCGGCAAACGTCGGGGGCGGGCAGACGTTTTTTACGTGCATGATCTTTCCTTTCCGGTGTCCGCTCTTGGAACAATGAACCACGAAGAAACCATAATTGATCCGTGATCATTGACAGAAGATCCATACCGGGATTGCGCACAAAAGTCAAACCCCGCAAGGAATTCTCTCCCCGCGGGTGAGAAGGCAAAGAAAAGTCCATGGAACGGACATCCGTTTCCCGGGGGAAGGATGCCGCGAAACGGTGCCGCGCAGGCATAAATAAGGGGGACCTGATGTCCCCCTTATCTGTTGTTTCGCCGTATTGGCTGTTTATGCCCAGCCGCGGAGCTTCATTGCCTCGACGACGCGCTCCACCGCCACGACGTAGGCGGCTTGGCGCATGTTGATGTTGTACTTCTTCGAGGTGTTGAGGACCGCATGGTAGGCGGTGGTCATCTTTTTGTCCAGGCGTTTGTACACATCCTCCGCCTCCCAGTAGTACATGTAGAAGTTCTGCACCATTTCGAAGTAGGAGACGGTCACGCCGCCCGCGTTGCAGAGGAAGTCGGGGATGACGTGGACGCCGTTCTTGCGGAGGATCTCATCCGCCTCTGGGGTCGTGGGACCGTTGGCGAGCTCGGCAACGATCTTCGCCCGGATCCGCGGGGCGTTCTCCTCGGTGATCACGTTCTCCAGGGCCGAGGGGAAGAGGATGTCCACGTCCAGTTCGAGGAGCTCTGCATCGCTGATGGCCTTCGCGACCGGGAAGTTGCAGACGGTGGAGGTCTTTGCCTTGTGCTTTCTGACGGCCTCCGTATCGAGCCCGCTGTTGTTCAGGATACAGCCCTTTGAGTCGCTGACGGCGACGACCTTGCAGCCGAACATCGTCTGCGCGAGGTAGGCCGCATAGTAACCGGCGTTGCCGTAACCCTGGACGGCGATGGTGGCCTTCGAAAGGTCGATCCCCAACTCCTTGGCCGCCTCGCGGACCGTGAAAAGGCCGCCTCTCGCGGTGGCGTCGCCGCGTCCTTGAGAGCCGCCGACGGCAAGGGGTTTGCCGGTGATGGTGCCGAACTGGTTCTTGCCGGAGATCTTCGAATACTCGTCCATCATCCAGGCCATCATCTGGGGGGTGGTGTAGACATCCGGCGCCGGCACGTCCTTCTCCGGGCCGATGATCTGCCAAACCTGGTCGATGTAAGTCCGGCACAGCCGCTCCAGTTCACCCTGGGACATCTCCTTGGGGTTACAGATGACGCCGCCCTTCCCGCCGCCCAGGGGCAGGTCGAGGAGCGAACACTTCCAAGTCATCCAGGCGGCAAGGGCACGGATGGTGTCGATGGTCTCGTTGGGATGGAAGCGGATTCCCCCCTTGCAGGGTCCCTTGGCGTCGTTGTACTGGACGCGGAATCCCTGGAACACCTTCAGGGAGCCGTCGTCCATGCGGACGGGGATCGAAACGTGAAGTTCGCGCGACGGAACCCTCAGGATCGCCTGCACGCCGGGATCTAGATGGAGTATCTTTGCGCACTGATCGAGCTGCCTCTGTGCTACCGCAAACGGATTATCCTTGCCCATAAATTTTTCCTCTCTTTCTGCGTGTTAATGGTGAATGTAACCGTCCCTATTGCTTCTTGCAGAGTTCCCAGAAATTCTGCAATTCCTGATACTCCATGACGGTGGACATCGCGCGGTTCTCCACCTCGATTCCCGTCTCGCGGGCGCAGGCGACCGGATTCAGCCCGCCGTAGAGGATCATGCCGACCCGGTTCATGTCGACCGGGATCTGGCAGATCGGCTCGCCGACCTCGCCGATGGCGAGAACCCCCCCAATTCCAGCGTTCCGGAGGTCTGTGATCAATTTATCGACCAGCTTAAGCGCCGGAACGGGAATCTCTCTGAAATTGGAGAGGATTTTGCCATCCCCCTTCTCCGCTGCCTGCCGGACGGAGGTCATCCTCCCCTGGATGAAGACCTCCGACGGATCGAGGGATGAGCCGGAATAGTGGATCAGTTCGACGAAGCGCAGCGGTTTGCCATCCTTGACCTGCAGGATGCCGCCGAACCTGGAATCCATCGGGATGCCGTTCTTGAGGAGGATGCCGTTCACCACGATGCTGCAGACCGTGGCGAATCCGACATATCCCGCCGGCACCGCCAGCTCGCCGAGCCGGGCGCCCTCGTCGGCGCAACCGACCAGTTCGCTGACATGAATGCCGGCGCTGAAGGCGGGCTTCATCATCTCCAGGGCCTTTTTGAAAACCTTTTTGGGGAAGAAGGAGATGTTGACGGGGATGAGACCCTGCCGCCGGTCCAGATCGAGGGATGTCCGATAGGCGAGAATCTCGATGCGGGAGATGGCGAAGCCGATCTTGTCGCGGACCCGGGCATTGCCGATCTCTTCGATCCCCTGTTCCGTGATGGCCCGGCCGTCATGTCGGCCGATGAGCCGGGTGAGGCCGCGGTCGTCCATCATCTTGAGATGGTAGCGGACACCCCGTTCGCTCAGGGTGACCCCGTGATCCTGCATGCGCCGGGCGATGATACGGGCGCCCACCGGCTCCGGCGACTCGTGGAGAATCCGCAGGATGAGGAGAATCTTCTTCTCGATATCTTCGATGTTAAATATCTGCTTCATCGGCATCGGTAATCCTTTGCCGATGCCTCTAACATGACGTTCATCCACTGTCAATAAAAAATTTACAGAATTTACATCATGGACAATTCAGTTCTGAATCAAGCGAGTTGCAACTGGAGAAGGCGTTCCGGAGGGGAGGGATGGCCCCCGCCGAGGGCGGACATCTCCGAGAACCACGGCGATGTTGTCGCGGGGTTGATTTTCAACGCCTTGGCCAACCGATTCTCACTTCTTTCCCCAGGGGATTAAAAGGTCCTTTTCATTGAATCCACAGTCGATCTCGCGGATTTTTTCGAGGCGCGTCTCCGGTCCGCAACCGGCGAGCGCCGCCGGGGAGAGGGCGATCTCTTCTAACTGATTCGTATTTCTGATCCAGGCGATCCGGAGCTGATTCCCTCGGACGAGCGGGATGGAATAAATGGCGTTTGCGATCGTCTCCCGGTCGGTGCCGCCGATGATGGGGATCATCCCCCGCTGGACGTAGGTGCTGGTGAGGGTGTTCTTGTAAGTTATCGCCAAATCGATGTCGTGGAAGAGCCGCTGCGTGATCAAATCGGCGAGGCCGACGCCCTGGGCGTTCCCGTGGGAGGAGGGATCGAGCCCCAGGACGGCCACGCGCTCGATTCGGGGAGATTCCGGTTCCGGCTCGCCCCAGATGCGCAAGCGCCCGATGACATGGGGGTCGAGGCCCGCGCCGCTGTAACGTTTGCCCATCTCCTCGACGATGAGGAGGTCGAGTTCGGAAATGGGCAGTTTTGCAGTGAGACGGAAGGCCTCCTGCAGGAGTCTCGCATCCGTCGCGGGGAACGCCTCCGGCCGGACAAGCTCCAGCCTTGCCACCTCGCCGTAGGCATTCTCCACGATGCCGATCCCGGCCAGTGCCGGCGCCCGGCGGGCCAGCGTCGAGGCGACTTCCTGGATGATCTTTCCCATGCGGGACGGGCCGTAGCGGTGGAGGCGGGAGGCCTGTTCCACCTTGCCAAGCCCCACGGTGCACATCTTGCAGAGACCGCTCTGGACCGGGCCGGTGACCGCCGTGTGCGCCTTGATCCGGTTCATCACGATAATGTGGTCGGCCCGCGCCGCGTTCCGGTCGCAGAGGACAGGGAAGCCGTCCGCCAGTTCGCCGACCGGATCGACCTCCATGCTGACCGTGACCGGACAGTTGAGGGCGGCCTCCGTCATCCCCAGCGACGTCAGAAGTTCTTTCTGCCCTTCCGCCGTGGCGCCGCCGTGGCTCCCCATCGCGTTGACGACGAAGGGTCGGGCGCCAAGTCCTTGAAGCGCAGCAACGAGCGCCTGCATGAGCGGGACGATGGCGGCGATCCCCCGGCTGCCACCGGTAATGGCCACCGTCTGCCTCGGCCGGACCTTATCCGGGATCCAGCTCGATCTTATGAGAGATGTCAGGGTCTCTATGGGCGTTGCGATGGCATCGCGGGGAAAAGCCTGCCGGCAGAGGGTCATCTTTGGGAGCGGCATTTCAATCCTCCAGTATGGCGCCCTTATCGGCCTGCGCCGTGTGACGGCAGTAGAGGCCGAGAAAACCGGTATCAATCGGCGCCGGCCGCTTTGGAAGCGCCTTCAAGCGGGCGGCGATCTCCTCGTCCGGAAGCAGCAGGTTCAGCTTCTTACGTGACGATGTCGATTTCGATGGAATCGCCGTTGCGGACGGCCAGTCCCATAACCACGACATCAGGATTGAGCATAACCCAATCCTTTGATATCATTATTGGCGTCCCCACGGGGAGTCGAACCCCGGTTACCGGCGTGAAAGGCCAGTGTCCTAGGCCACTAGACGATGGGGACATGTGTAAGAGCTCAAAAGACCTGATGATGTTGCCATCTAACATCCCTCGGAAGGACGATTTTATATAATGTAGTTCGTGGCCATGTCAAGCGACAAATGAGAAAATCGGAAAAAGCGAGGCCGCATTTCGGGATAATGGCCTGGGGGGCTTTGGGGAAAACGCCCGCTTCCAAACNNAAAACGCCCGCTTCCTCCGGTCAGTCGAAAACGACGGGTTCGCGGAGGATCACCTCCCGGGCCGCCGCGGCCAGCGCCGCCGTTTCGGGATGGGTCTCGCGGAGCGACATGATCTGCCGGAGGTTGTCGGCCGTCCGCATGATCAGCATCGCCATGTCGCCGTCGGCGATCCCCGCCTTCCGGATGATCCGGTTCCAGTCGCCGCCCGCCGCCCACTCGTAGATCACCACCGCCGGCCAGAGAAAGAGGGGGGCGACGGGAAATCCTCCCGCCTTCAGGCGCCCCGCCAGGGGCGAGAGGGTTTTGACCACGCGTTCGTAGACGCGGGTCAGCCGGCCGGGAAGCTCTTTCCGGATCACGATTAAATCCTGATCTCCGTCATAGACGAAGGGGGCGATCACGGCCGCGAGGAGTTTTTCGTCCCCCCGGGGAAAGACCCCCCGCCGCAGGCATTCGGCGATGAGGAGGGGCTGGTCCAGGCGGAGCTTGGAGGCCCAGACCCCGTTTTCCGTCAGGCGGTTGTCCATGCCGACAAAACTCTCCTCCCGGAGCAGGCGGAGGTGGCGCTGGAAATCGCTCCAGAGATCCGTCTGTTCCTCCCTCGGCTGCCCCTGAGTTTCGCCGTGACGCCGCTGGTAGGCGGCCAGGGATTTCGCGAAAATCTCCCGGATGTCCTCCGGCGTCTGCGAGAGGAGGAGGTTCAGGACCATCGGGAAATCGCTCCGGATCCGGCTTGCGATCGCCTCCGGTTTCCGGAAGAGGAGCTTTCGGACGTGGATGAGGTCCATGAAGCGCCCCGGAACGGCGAGCATGAAGCCGACCTGGTCCTGCCCCCGTCTCCCCGCCCTGCCGGTCATCTGGTGGAATTCCGTGCCGCTCAAAGGGGAAAACTCATGGCCGTTGAACAGGTCAGAATTCATCAGGACAATCGTCCGGGCGGGGAAATTGACCCCCGCCGCGACGGTGGAGGTGGCGAAGATCGCCTTGAGGCGCCCCTGTTTCATCATCGTCTCCACAAGGAATTTCCAGGCGGGAAGCTGTCCGCCGTGGTGGGCGGCCACGCGGGCTGTCCGGAGGTTGTGGAGCTGCCGGTGGTTCCGGAGGTAGGGGAAGCGTTCCAGGAGCGTTTCCAGATCTTGAAGGAACGCCTCGTCCGCCGTCGGATCGGCCGGAGGGCCGCACATCCCGAGGGCCGCGTCGCATTCGGCGCGGGATTTGAGGAAAAAGATCGCCGGGAGGAGTTGAGAATGGGCGAGAATATCCATCATCTCCCCGAACGGCGGGAGACCCCGCTCCGAATGGCCGTGCTGCCGCCGGCCGATGAAATCGTCGATCTTCCCGAAGAGCCGGTTCTTCTCGACCAGGGGCATGATACGGCCCGACGGGTGGAGAAAAAGAGGAAAAAGAGGGACCGGTCTGTTCTCCTCCCGGATGACCCGGCACGGCTTGCCGCGGATGGAGGAGAGCCAGGCGGCGATCTCCTCGCCGTTGCCGATCGTCGCCGAGAGCAGCAGCAGGTTGATCCGGACGGGGAGGTAGATCATGATCTCCTCCCAGACGACCCCCCGGTCCCGGTCCCCTAAGAAATGGGCCTCGTCGAGGATGACGAGGTCGCAGTTCAGGTTCCGCCCGCTGTGCATGGCGTCGTAGAGCTGATTCCGGAGGATCTCGGTCGTCCCGACCAGAATGGGGGCGTCGGTGTTTTCCTTCGTGTCCCCGGTCACGATGCCGACGTTGGCCGACTCGAAATGGTTGCCGAATTCGACCCATTTTGCGTTGGTCAGGGCCTTGAGGGGGGAGGCGTACCAGCAGCGTCCCCCTTTGAGGAAGACGGAGCGGATCGCCTCTTCGGCGATCCAGGTCTTTCCGGACCCCGTGGGGGCCATGACCAGGCAATCGTTCTCCCGGATCGCATCGAGGGCGTCTAGTTGAAAGGGGTCCGGCCGGAACGCCTTCGTCGGCGGCTTCCCGATCTGCGCGAAGACCGGCATCAGCGACGGTTCCGTCTCCGGTTTCATCCTGAGATGGGGCTGTGCATGTCTGCCATGGGGGGATTTTTCCGGTGGGTGCTTCCGCTGCGGCCTGCCGGTTTTTCCGCACGGTCTTTTCCTGGAGTTCTCTTCATGAATCATAGGGCCCTCTACCACAGAAGGGTGGTGTCGTAAAGGCCGGGAAGCGGAAATCTCCACCGGAGAACTGGTCATACCGGTGCGATTGTGATAACCAAACTTTATTGTCATCCGTCCATGCGAAGGAGGAGATATGGGGGACAACCCGAGGTTTTTACTGGGGCTGGTATGTGGAGCTGGGCGCCTTTCTGATCCTGGGGATCAATTACGGGGCACGTTACAGCTTCGGCGTCTTCATCAAGCCGATGGTCCTGGAGTACCACTGGTCTTGGTCGGTCATCTCCGCCGGTATGTCCATTCTCGTTCTTGCCTACGGGATCGGGGGGATCTTTTCCGGCCGCCTGGTTGACCGGATCGCCCCCCGCTGGCTGATCACGGCGGGGGGGGGGGGCCGCCCTGATGGCCATCGGCCTTTTTCTGACCCCTTTTGTCCATGAACCCTGGCAGTTCTACATCACCTACGGACTCTTCGGCGGGTTCGCCGCCGCCTGTTTCGGCGTCGTTGTCTGCAACTCCTCGGTCGGCAAATGGTTCATCCGGAAGAGGGGAGTGGCCATCGGCGCCGCCTCCATCAGCGTGGGCGTTGCAACGATGGTCCTGGCGCCCCTGGCCGGCTGGGTCGTCAAGGTTTATGGCTGGCGGGTCGGGTTCGTCGGCTGGCCCTATCAAAAATTGTCCTGAATTTCTCCTCACTCTTCGAGAGCACTTCCGCCGCACGCTTGCGTTCGGTGATATCGCGGACGTGTTCGGCAACCATTATCACCTTGTTGCTATCGTCAAATACGGGATAGGCTCTTATTTCACTATACCGTTTTGTAAATGGGTTAAAATACTCTGTCTGAACGGTCTTTCCGGTAGCAAAGCTCTCTAATCCATGACATGATTCACAAGGGGCATCACGATGAATGAAAGCTTCATAACAATGGAGATTCCCGGGATCTTTAGTATCGCCGGTATAACCAGGAGACTTCCAATTAGACATCACAACTCTCAGATCCTTGTCAACGACGAGGATGAGATCTTGAATGGCGTTAAAAACACTATCGAGCAAAACCTTGCTATAGGTGTTACGTCTATTCCTCGTGCTACCTTATTTATTGGTTCTTGTTTTCATGGTTCTTTACCTCTCAATCCGAGGTTTGAGGATTTCCACCATCGCATTTGGCTGAAACGATTCGAAAGGTTGATAAATAGTCCAAAATAAATAACGCATCACAGAAAACAAAACCCCGCACTCTTTTCGAGATATGGGGTCTATGATCAATGCCACCATATTCACCTCAAAGGGTCTAATGGTGCTTTGACGAATATAGCTGTTTAGAACCTTTATGAAATCTGCTCCTGTTTTTCTGGTTTGTCAATAATTTATATGGCCACAAGATTGTGGGGATAGTCAATGTTAAAAGCGCAGGCGTCTGAGTATTTCACATAATGGTGGTCAAGAAGATTCCCACAGAGTTCATTCTTTCTGAAGCAATCTCTTATCAAAGGCCATTAGCAGACACGGCTGTTTCTTTAATCCCGGTGCATGACGGTGGCTACTTCACAGTGTACCCACGACCGTCAAGGCAGGCACCCTGCGCCCGTTGATAGTCTGCACGCATTTGATTCCGTTGGGCTTCCAGCATGTCCCCAGCAGATGATTGCGTCGGGTCGTAGCCTGTCTGACTCACAGCCCAGCTATGGCATTCGTAACGATCCTTTGCCTGTAGCTCTTCGCTCTGGCCCTGCCGGGGATAGACAAAGATTCTTTCAGTCGACAATGGCGTTACCGATGGCGCTGGTTGAACATACACCGGAGGCTGGTCTTGGATGACCACTGGTGGAGGTGCGTAATAGGGTGAATAATAATACGGCGACAGAACTGCTGCCCCTCCTATTACCGCCCAAGGCCACCAAGGCCACCAACCCCCTCCTCTTGCGTCACTGCCCCAATGACCACCACCGTCCCAATGGTCCCGGCTTGTGCCACTGCCGCTATGACCAGCGCCACCGCCTCCATGGCCACCGCCACCCCAACCCCCTCCTCTTGCTTCACTGGGCAATGGGTTTATGAGAAAGATGGCCATTGTGAGAATAAGAACCGCACAGGCAACTTTCTTCATATTTCACCTCCTTGCTTGCTTCGGTAAATGTGCTTCAAACCTTTATACTCCCCTTTTCAAATTGTTTCCATGATTTTATAAGCAAGAAGTACACCTAAAGTGTATTCCGACGCAATCCGCCACTGAATTCCGATTGATTCCGCCACCGGAGTCTATGTCAAAAAGCGCAGGTTCCTACGTATTTCTGATAATTTCACGATCACCAAGGTCGTTTTCTCTTACGGAACCGATTCCCGGAAGGTTCAAAATAGGTTTTTATATGGTTAGTGCCATTCAGGAATTAAGGCCGTTTTGCGAGGTTATAAGTATATGGAAGGGAACTTTAATCGAGTTGTATGTGATTGGAATGAGGGGGGATATTTGTTACACCTACTTAACTGCCGTGAGAAATGTTCACCTGAAAGGGAAAAACAAATAGGCATGTTTTTTACTCCTGCCCATTTGCACTTTGCCGCAAAAACCAACGTTTCCCCCGTTGGCCAGCTTCAGATTATTCTTTGGCCCCGTTCTAAGGATTAGTTTTCAGATATTTATTGAATTCCTGAAAAGCACTTCTCACGGGAATGGCAAACCCTATCCCTTCAAATTTCTGGGTTATTAGTTTCAAGGTATTAATGCCGATGACTTTCCCATCAGCGGTAATCAGTGGCCCTCCACTGTTTCCAGGATATATTTTGGCGTCCGTTCGGATGTAATCATTGTCATATCCGGATAGGACCCCGGAGCTTACCGAATCAACAACTCCCAGGGGACTTCCGATGGCAAAGACCCCCATTCCCTGAGTGATCTCTTTTTGTGCTCCTGACTGAATGTATGGTGATTTGCACCCATCTATTTTTAGAAGAGCCAAATCATAATCGTTGCTTACGGAAACAAGATTGGCCTCAAGCTCTGTTTTGTCTTTCAGGATGACGATAAACTGGCGGTCGTGTTTGGCCATTCTGGCTTTCTTGGTGAATTCCCCTTTCTCTTGCCGGTATTTCGATATCTTTTCTTCGAATTCGTTTTTTCGTTTCCTGAGCTGCGCTTCGTCGATATCATATTGCGCAGATTGGCTCCTGTATTTTTGCATAGCGATTATTTGGGCATTCGGATCGGTCATGCGGTCAATAGAGGCCTTATAATCATCCAGATCGCTTCTCATTCTTCTTAATCGATTTTCTGCTTCAGCTATGGTTGCTTCATCATCCTCTATCCTATTATCCACTCGGGCGATAAACTCTTCCGCTTTTTTCATTTCAGTTTCATCCACCCTCAGTACATGTTTATTCGTCAAAATATAGCCGTTCTCATTGATAAAGAATCCTGATCCCTGTCCTATCGATGTCTTAATGGTTACGGTGCTGAGGGAGGCCTTCTCTATATCGGTTTTTGGCCGATATTTCTCTGTCAACTCCTTTTCGATATCTCTAAACCCGGAAGACCTTGAAGATCGTCTGTCTTTGTTTTTGATAATTTCCATATTTTCGACATTACCCGGGGGGGAATCCGTTAAAACCCAGTTACCATTCTTATCTTTGTATTGATAAATATCGGCTTCTGCCTTGCCCTCACTAAACACGAGGATTAAAAAGAGGATCAGAATTGCGTTGACAGAAAGGAGGGCCTTCTTAGAAATGTATTGGTATGAATATCCCCTATTCTCAGCGATTTCTTTGCGTTTCACCATGCATTCCTCATTACTACGCGGTCTCTTTCCCCTTCTCATCCCAAACGAATGACATCATAAATTTCTCAATACCTCTTTTGCGGCCTCCTCACTATAAATAGACCACCCTGAGTGCTAATCGTTCCGTTCATTATTATATTTAGACGGTGCAAACCTGCAAATGAACCCAAAAACTCTTCAGAATTATTGGTCTAAGGTTCTATCTCAAAGGAATCGATATTGAATTGATTGATAAGGCATTGCTTTTTCACGGTGGAAGCATATGAAGAACGGTCTTGTATGTCAAGAGGAATTTTACCACAAAATATGGGGTATCGGCGATCATAGCCAGAAGAAATGTGGAATGTTTCTTGAAACCTCTTATGTGTGGGTAGGAGGAAATTATATGTAACACGCTCCCACACGAACCGTATCCGAATTTTGCCGCTCTCACAATATAAAAAAGACGAGAGCCACCTATGCCGTCTTGTCTTTTACTGGAGTCCATCATTCAAGATCTGGTCTATAAGGGTGACAATCACCACGAAGACCCTATGATTCGCTTTTCGTTAACATCCAGTAGAATAGACTCAATACGTGCATCGCAGCATCTCGTCTCATTCTTATTATCGGCATATTTCAACATGCTGATTTCATGGCAACCTCCCCCCCACCCTAACCCTCCCCCGCCAGGGGGGAGGGGATTTATTGGTACTTTTGCAATTACCTCTCACGATATTCATTTCAAATCTACTATTTCAATGAAATTATTCTTTCTACCGTTTTCAGGA
>PLLC01000083.1 GCA_003141195.1 Syntrophaceae bacterium | reverse complement strand
AGGATGATATCATGCTCGGCCAGATACACCGGCATGGACTCCTGCGCCAGATTGACCTCCACCCCCGCCCGGCCGATGGCCAGATCGGCCTTGCGCCATTGCAGCCGGGTCATGGCGATCGGCGGAGCGTTATCGATTGCGGCGACGCACTGTTCGATCAGCCGTTCATTGTCGAACGCTACGCGATAGGTGGTCTTGTGCTTGATCCGGTTCCACAATGCCTTGAACTCTTCGCTGTGCAGCACCGCCTGGCGGGTCCGCACCTGTTGCCGTTCGTCGGCATTCTTGATTTCCAGCTTGCCCGTCAGCTTGCGCAGCACGTCCTTGATCTGCGGCAATTGAGCAGCGAAGGTTTCCGGCACCGTCAGGGTGCCGTCCTTGAGCGCCTTCTTCAGGGAGTCCTGAACCTTTCCTTTGGCGTCCACATATCCGCTGCTGCGAAGGTGTTCCCAAAGCGCTTTGGATTTTTCGACGCCCAGCGGTGCGGTCTTGCCGTCATCTCCAAGCACGGGAATTGCCGCGAACTGGTGCTCTTCCACGATGCCGAAGCGGATGCCCGTATCGGCTTCGATTTCCTTCTGGAGATTTTCGGCAAACTGCTCGTACCCCTCAGTGGCAATGACGGTGAGCGTGTTTGTTTCAAAGCCCCGCAGCCGCTCGCCTTTCTGGTTCACGCAGAGACGGAGCCCCCGGCCGATGGTCTGGCGCCGTTCGCGCTCGGATCCCATCTCGCGCAGGGCGCAAATCTGAAAGACGTTGGGGTTATCCCAGCCCTCTTTCAGTGCGGAATGGGAAAAGATGAATTTCAACGGCGTCTCGAAACCGAGAAGCTTTTCCTTTTCCCGCATGATCAGGCTGTAGGCCCGCTCCGCGTTGTCCCGGTTGGCCTGGTTGCTTTCCGAGGTGTCGGTCCAGCCGCCCTTCCTGTCTATGGAAAAATAGCCGTTGTGAACCTGTTCGACCGTTGCGGAAAGATCCACTTCCTGAAACAGCGTCAGGTAGTCCGGATGCTTGGCCCATCGCTTATACTCTTCCTCGAAGATGAGGGCATAGTCGCCCTTGACGGAGTTGCCGCCGGCGTCGTACTTGCGGTATTTTTCGACCACGTCGATGAAGAAAAGGCTCAGGACCTTGATCCCCTGGGGCCGTAGTCGTTTTTCCTTGTCCAGATGCTCCTTGATGGTCCGGCGGATCATCTCCCGCTGCACCGCCAGCGCGTCCACGTCGCCGAAAGCCTGTCCGATGCGCAGAAAGTGCTCGCCGCCGGGAACGCGCAGCTCCATGAACTCGTTTCCCTTTTCGACACGGATTTCTCCCACGCGGCAGTCGTGATAGACGGCCCGATTCGTCGTCAGTTCGAGGAGATCGCCGTCCTGGACGGCTATCTCTCGCCGTTGGACCCGACCGGCCGTATCCACGTCCAGCTCCACCTTGGCGTTGATAACGCCTCGCCTGTTGCTGACCGAGAGCAGCCGTACGTAAGGCTTGTTGTGGCCCCCGACAATCGCGGCTGAGGCCACTTCGATCTGTTTGACCAACTTGCGCTCGTAGGCGTCCACCGCGTCCAGCCGGTAGAGCATGTGGTGTTTCTCTGCGTGCGTGGCGGAATAGCGCAGCGTGCACAGCGGATTCATCGCCCCCAGCGCCTCCTTGCCGCGTCCCTCCAGGCCGCCGTCCACGCTCTGCGGTTCGTCCACGATCAGGATGGGGCACGTGGCCTTGATCAGGTCGATGGGTTTCTCGCCGCCGGTCTTCTCAGAGTCCTTGTAGAGGTTGTTGACGTCCTTCTTGTTGATCGCCCCCACCGTCACGACCATGATCTGGATGTGCGGGCTGGTGGAGAAGTTGCGGACCTGTCCCAGCTTGGATGAATCGTAGAGGAAGTACTCGAAGGGGGTGTTGGCGTAAAGGGCGCGGAAATGCTCCTCCGTGATCTGGAGCGATTTATACACGCCCTCTTTGATGGCCACAGACGGCACAACGACCACGAATTTGGTGAAACCGTAGCGCCGGTTGAGTTCAAAGACCGTGCGCAGATAGACGTAGGTCTTGCCGGTGCCGGTCTCCATTTCTACGGTGAAATCGCCGGAGGCGAGCGTAGAGGAAGGAGGCAGACCGTTGCGGAGTTGGATGTCGTTCAGATTTTTGAGCAGTTCGTCATCGAGCCGGGTCAGGCGATTGCCGACGCCCAGGTCGTTTTCCGCAAAGCCCATTCGAGTCTGTATGTCCGCCGGGTCGCGGGTGACGGTGAACTCGGTCCGGCAGATCTCCTGCCCCTTGAAGAGATCGCAGACGGACTCGATAGCAGCAAGCTGGAAGTCCAGATTCGGTTCAAAATGAAGTTTCATAGGCTCCTCACGTTTTCCAAACCGTGCTGCTGGAGGATGGCGGCGAGGTTGGTCTTGGCCACATCATCGGCGAAGGCTCCGTCGCGGAAGACCACCGTGCTTTCGCCTGCCGGTGCCAGGGCTTTGTGCCACGTAACGATGCCGAGAGCCAAAGGTTCAGCCTCTTCACGGCTGATCTGCGGCGCGAGACAGACGATCAAAGTTCCCACCCCGATGCTGTGGACGGTCTTGCCGGCAATGGTCTTTTGTTCCATGGGCACGCAGAGATCGAGCCCCAACTTGAGGAGGAGTTCATAGAGGACGTCCGACTCGGAACGGTCGGCCTTTAGGTGCTCGACGGAATCGAGGAGAGTCTGTGGAAGGTTCTCCCGGTCCGGATCCCAAGCCCGGATATTGGTGGTGTCGAGTTTGAAGACGCGGAAACCGAGGTCACCCGCAAACAGGGGGTTTTCTTCCCGGATCTTCTTCCCAGCTCGGCGCAGACGTTCCTTGGTCAATTCGGCAATGTTACGGGGCTTGCCGAGTTTGTCGCAGTAATTAGCGGCGAGTTTCTGGTCTTTGTTCTCCGGGTCAAGTGGTTCGGGAAGCTGGACAAGGATATAACGGCGGTTGCCTCCGTCATTGGCGTTTTGGACCATTACAGAGTCGCCAGTTGTCCCAAGGCCGGCGAAGAAATCCATCACAATATCAAATGTGTCTTTCTTGGTAGCGATCTCAACCATCCGGTTGATCAAACGCACTGGCTTCGGCGTGTCAAAGACATCAGACTGCCCCATTAATTCGTTCACTTCCTTCTTCGCTTCATCATTACTTCCAACATCAGTCATATCCCAGAAGGAGGGTACAACCTGTCCATCCGATTCATTAAGGAACTTCTTGATCCGTGGAGTGCTGTCGCCGTCCTTCCCAAACCAGATGCGATTGTCCGCCCTTAAATCGTTAAAAGTCTTTTCCGCTAATCCCCAACTTCGCCCCTCCGGTGGGCCTATTGTCCGACCGCTCGGTAGACGTATGGAAAAGAACTGATCCTTAGTCGCGCGCCCAGTCATACCTGTCATATCGACAGAGGCCCAGTCTTTTCTGGGATCATTGTCGGGATTTGAATATGCATTTATCCTCTCTTCACTCAACGGCATTTTGCCAATCGCAGCTTTGATTCTTTCTGCCTTCTTGACATAACAAAGGATCCAGTCATGAATCGAACCGATCGTGTCCCTCGCATCCGGAGAAGATCTTTTCTTCCATGCAATGGAGGAGACGAAGTTCTCCACACCGAAAATGTCGTCCATTGCAAGCCGCAAATTGCTGGCTTCGGTGTCGTCAATTGTGACAAAAATCACCCCGTCCTCCCGGAGCAGATTCCTCTCCAACTTCATCCTCGGATACATCATATTTAGCCAATCGGTATGAAAGCGGCCGGAGGCCTCGGTGTTGGAGCTGATCTTTTTTCCGCCCTCCACTTGGCCGGTGAGTTCGAGGTAGTTCTTGATATTGTCCTGAAAGTCGTCGGGATAGACGAAATCTTTGCCGGTGTTATAGGGCGGATCAATGTCGATGATCTTGACTTTCCCGGCATAGGATTTCTGAAGAAGTTTGAGGACTTCGAGATTGTCACCCTCGATCACGATGTTTTGAGTGGTGTCCCAGTCCACGCTGTCTTCGGGACAGGGTCGGAGGGTGCCGGACGAAGGGGTAAGTGCGAGCTGGCGGGCACGGCGCTTACCGTGCCAGTTGAGGCCGTATTTCTCCTCCCGCTCATCCACCGCACCGCCGAGGAGCTGCTTCAGGACATCGAAGCCGATCTTTCCCTCGGTGACGGCTTCCGGAAACAGAGCTTTCAGCCTCTCAATATTTTCCGTGAGAATGTTAGCGGAAGTCGTTTCATTCGCTTCAAACTTCTTCATCGTCAATCTCCTGGGAGAATTCTCCACAAGGCTTGTGGAGAATTTTGTCCAAACTCATCGTCATTTACTCCATTCTCTTCATCGATTCAGCGAGTTCATCTTCAAGCCTTTTGATCTCCAGGTTCAGATCGACGCGGCGGCTGATCTGCGATTCCTTTTCGGCCTGTGCGCGAAGGGCAGTAATCTGACGCACCAGATGGTCGTATTTCACCAAGGCTTCACGCCGTGCTAAGGCCGCTTCGTTGCTGTTTGACGGCGCGAACCGGCCCGTGATTTGGGCGGCCTGAAAGGCTTCCAGACAGTTGATCCACCCCTGATAGAGATCCAGGAGATGAGATCGCGGTTGCACGGCCAAGGACAGACTATCCAGAAAAGCCGCTGTAGCGGCGTGCTCCACCAAATCACACAAAGTGACGGCATCGTCAAGCACCATCTTACCAGCTTCACCCTGTGACCAGCGCTTGTGCGCCAAAGACAGCGTCAGGTTATCCGACTGCTCCGCCACAAGCAGCAGCGGATAAGGAATAGCCCGGTGGATCAGCTCTACCAGCCGTCCCGCCTTGGCATCCGGACGCAGGGTGAGGGAGAGCACGGCGATTTCCAGATATTCCCGGACATCGTCGCGGTATTCCGGTACGCCGATGGTGGTCGGCTTCAGGGCGGCCAGCCAGAGCAGCTCTTCAATCCCCTCATTGATCTGGCGCTTGTCGGCGGCGGTGGGGGCGCCGTTTTCCACCAATAGTTTCTTGGGAACGCGCTGATCGACCCGCGTTTCCGGCGGCAAAGCAAGGGCGGCAATGATGCGATCACTGTTCATGGATCAATAGTCCCTCGATGATCCGTTATCCATAGTTCCAGACGTCGCGGATGTCCGCAAGAGGAAGCGCCTGAACATTTTCCGTGAGACGATAGGCTACTTTCCCCGGATAGACCACCCACAGCCGCTCCAATTTAAGGTCTTCAACGGCCGTTTTCATCGATCGGGTCAATCGGGGGGCGTCTTCATACTTGAA
>PLLC01000079.1 GCA_003141195.1 Syntrophaceae bacterium | reverse complement strand
ATGCGCTAATGAATTAGAAATGGAATTAGTCACACCCCCGATCACCTGAAAAATCTCCCTCCCAAAGTTGCATGTTTCAATTGGTTATCAGCAAACCTCAGAATAGTCCAATGGATTGTTTTCCCGAATTTGAGGACTCCAACCAGGGCCTCGCCGGGTATGGGTGGATGGACACCCTGGGGAGACCGGCGTGGCGTGAGGGTAGGAACGATCAACATTCCTTTCCATTTCCATTGACACACACAGAGGCGATCCATCAATGGTCTCCATCGAATCGGAATCTGAAGGCAGGAGAAATACTCATTGATAAATCTGAAGGCGTGATGTAGATATCTATAAAATTCTGAATATCCTTTCACCAAAGCACCATGAACCCGATGAGGTGATGTATGGTGATCATAGACCCCGTGTCTCAAAAGAGAGCGGGGTTTTGTGTTTATGAGAGGTGTCGGGAGCACCCGGGTTATTCGGCTATAAAAATATCCAAGCAGATATAATATCAAAATATTTCCTTAAAATAATTTTAATTACCTGATATAAAAACGCATTGTTTTGTAGACAGATCTTTAACTCATGAGACATTGCCTATCAGCACGGGAGCACCATGCAGGATTTCCTGAAAAACATTCTCAATTACTACGCGGCTTTCACTGAAACCCGTTTCTCCAGCAGAAGCACCCTGAAGTACCAGTGGACCAATGACATCTCCCTTACCCTGGATGTCTCTTTTTTCCCCGAATTCCGTCGTCTCTGGCTTGATAAGATTAGCGCGGCAGACACCAAGCATGTAGACATCCGGCCTCGTCAATACTCGATCCCACTATCCGTCCAGGTCTTCCGTGAACTATTGGAAAGTGAACTCCACGGGGGTCATGACCTGAACGCCTTAAAAAGTTGTATCTGCCATGAAATAGAACGAGAGCCCAAGCCTGAACCACCGCTGGAGGAACGGGAAATATTTCTCGAAGGGACCAGACAGTACAACCTGTCCCTTCGTAAAGCCATCGAGGGGATCGTCAAGGGTCTACAGAAAGAATCGCTTGAGCGGCTTCAAGCGGAATACCTGATCCGCCAGTTTCCGCCCTTGTCTCTTAATCTCAGAAACCTGACCCAGGAAATTTTCCGCACCCTCCAGGGAATTGCGCAAGCCGCCCGGGACGAGGACGATTACTTCGGGCAGTTGAGCGCATACCTCCAAGGGCGTGATTATGACCTGATTCTGTTCGACCTTTACTATCTGTTGGCCGGCTATCGTTCCGCCAGTAACCTTGGAAGCGTTTATCTCTTCTTCGATTCCATCGGCGGGGACCCGGGAAAGGAAAAAGGAGAAATCCAGGCCGAGTATCCCCTTTTCTTCATCGAGGTCACTTTCGGAACCGAAGCCGGGGATTCAATCCGGCTTCAGATCCCGAATGACTTCATTTTGATCAATACACCCGCCCTCAATACTTTTGAATTCGATTCCATCCTCACCCTGCCCCGCGCCTCATCCTTCAAGGAGGCCGTCTTGACCCTGAAGCAACTGGACCGGTCCCTGGATGCAGAGTATCAAGTCTCTCGCCAGGAAATTACTTTGAGCGACGGTTTCTATCAATTCGCCGGAAAAGCCCATAACAGGCCCCCCGTTCGATACCGTCTCGGTTTCCAGGTTATCCGGGATGAAGACAAGCGGCTTCTCGATTACTCCGAACTGATGACCCGGATCGAAAGAGGCATGGCATCAAAGCTGGGCGGATTTGTGGATACATACGCCCATAAAAACGTCACCAACACGACGGAAGAAACGGAACGGAATTGCCGGCCAGTACGCAGAGGCGGTCAAGCGGGTCGAAAACTTCAAGAAGGCGACCGGGCTGGAGGAACTGGACCATGCCGCCCTGTTTACCCTCCTGGAGGGAATTCAACCGGTCGTCGCGGAGCTGAAACCGCAAATGCTGGATGCCCTCCGCACCCTCAAGGAAAACTACTCGGCGCTGTTCATGAAAGCGTCCGTCGATTTTGATAACCTCGGCACCCTTTTCCGGCTTGGAAGCCTTCTCGAAGACGAACAGAAACTGTATGACCTCATCAAGATCAATGCCAATCTGAGCGGGAATGATGGAGGGCTTCTCGGGACAGACGAGCCCCTCCGAGAGCTTTACCGCATCCAGCAGAAAATTACAGAGCACCAGAACGACCTGCGCCTGAAGAATCTCCTCCAGTACGGAGCGGATGCAGAGCGGATCAAGGTGTGCGTGTCCGATGGCAAGCGCCTCACTACGGATTTTGCAAAGCTCCTGCTGGCCAGTTTCGCCTGCATCATCGCTGAACCGGAAGCCCTTTTCCGCTACTTCCCCATGGAAGAGGACCTCATCGACATCCTGATCTTCGACGAGGCATCCCAAGTGTCCATCGCCCACTCCATATCATTGATACTGCGGGCAAAGCAGGTCGTCGTCTTCGGTGACGAATACCAATACGGAGCCGTGGGAGCCGTAACAGTAAGCCGGAAGTACGCCCAAGGTTATTTCCGGAAGATCCTGGATAGCTATAAGGCTGAATTCCACGGCCAGACCACACCGGAACAGGAAGAAAAAATCATCGCCGCCGAGGCGGATGAAAGCCCGGAAGAGGATCAGTTTATCCCCGGGGTAATCCCCGTGGACGCCGGGCCGGAATGGATTCGGACCTTCGGCATCCGGAACTCGACCTTGAACTTCTGCCGCGCCATCGCCAATTACCGGACAACACTGACGGAACATTTCCGATCCTTCAAGGAGATTATTGACTACTCCAATAAGTATTTCTACGAGGTTGCCAACACGCCCTTGATCGTGAACCGCCTCCGGACGAAGCCTATTACCGACGTTCTGCGCTTTATCCGTGTGGAAACCAAGGGACGGTCAGGGAACCACGTCAATCTGGACGAACTGGAAGCGATCCGCCTGGATCTGGAGGGGCGCATCGAACAGGGATACAAAGGAAGCATCGGGGTCATCACGTCGTTCGACGAACAGCAGCAGAGGGCGGAAAAATACCTCCGGGAACACCTGAAGGATTACCCCCGCCTGAAAGAGAAACAGAAATTGCACATCTGGTTTGTCGGCGATGTCCAGGGCGAGGAGCGGGATATCGTTTATTACACGTTCGTGGAAGACAAGAAGAACAGCGAAGGGGCGCTGAAATCCATCTACCCCATCCCCGAAGGAACAGCCGACAAGATCACAAGCCTCAAGATGCAGCGGCTCAACGTCGGTTTCAGTCGGGCCAGGGATACCATGGTCTTCGTCCACAGCATGCCCCTGGAAGACTACATGGACACACGTCTGGGCGATGCCCTCCGGTTCTACTGGACCCTCTTGGAGGACACGAAGAGAAGCGACCATTTCATCGTGGACGAAAACATCTTCGGGTCGCCCAAAGAGAAAGACCTTTACCAGCTTCTCGTCCAGACAGAGTATTACCAGAAAAACAGGGAGCGAATGCACATCATTCCTCAGTTCGACATCGGTCGATACATTGCCGAGGAATATAAAAAATACATCCCCAAGTACCGGGTCGATTTTTTGGTTACTTTGACTGACGGTGGCAGGGAAAGTTCCCTGATCCTTGAATACGACGGCTTGGAGTACCATACGAAAGACCCCTCCGTCGTTCGTTCTCTGGAGGATTTCCGGGAGGAGTAATGGGAACGCCCAATCGGGTAGTCGGGGGTTTTTCTCCCAGCCCCACACCGCCCGGCATGGGGGTCCGCACCGTTAGTGTTTGGGATTTTATACCGATCTTATTTTGTGATCCAATCTGTCTAAAAACATTTGAAGACGTACACAATGAGGAGGTAAACATGCCAATCGCTGATGTAAACGGGATAAAGCTTAATTATCGGTTTGACGGGCCTGAAAATGGAAATGTTATCATGTTTTCAAACTCTCTGGCCTCGGACCTTACGATGTGGGATTATCAGATACCCCAATTGTCTAAAGCGGGTTACAGGATTTTACGCTATGACAGCCGAGGGCATGGGAGATCGTCGGTACCAACCGGTCTTTATACCATGGAGGCGCTCACCTCGGATGTTGTGGCATTGCTGGATTGTCTTGGTTTGAATCAGGTTCATTTCTGTGGTCTTTCCTTGGGAGGCATGGTTGGCCAGATGCTTGGTGCCCTGCATGGAAAGAGGCTGCTCTCTTTGATCCTTTGCGATACTTCGTCCTATATGGCGCAACGGGAAATATGGGATGAACGCATTGCATTGGCCAGAAGGGTTGGGATGGAAGGACTGGTCGATGCGACAATAGACCGATGGTTCACCAAAACCGGCCAAGAGAGACTCAAGGTTGCGATCGAACATATTAGAGAAGTTATTCTCAAGACCTCCGTAGAAGGATATTGCGGCAGCGGTCTTGCCATTCATGCTATGGATCTGCGTGAAATCATAAAGGGGATTTCCGTCAGGACTCTTATCATGGTGGGAGAACAGGATCAGGGAACGCCCGTGTCGGCGGCGGAGTTCATCCACCAACAAATTGGCTCATCGGTATTGAAAGTAATCACCAATGCTGCACATTTCGTGAATGTGGAACAGGCGGATGTCTTCGACAGTGCCCTGTTGGAATTTTTGTCTGGCAGAACTGTGAACTGTGGTCTGGCTTCTTAGGACAGGAGATAGGGTGTTAATTGAGTAGCACTCCTTTTAACTGGGCAGCCAGTTACAACTACAGTTGAGGAGGTACAGCAATGAAATCCAGATGCGAAAGATGCTGGTTGCGGAACTATGCGGAGCGAAGGCCGAATGCACTACTCTCCCGGATTTGGCGATGGCACACCGGGTGGTGTCCGGGCTGGAAAGCCTACCAAAAAGAATTGGCCGAGAAAGGTAACGCCAAGACATCCTAACCACTCAATGCAGCGGATGCAGCAGGATTATCTCGATCGAGACAATGTTCCATATTGTCCATGAGGAGATAGGTCGCTGAAAGCCTCTCTGAGGGCAGCGCCAGAGCAAAAGTATGGGTGTTGGAAGGGGGTTCACTCTAACAGGACCCGGACAACATATCCAGTTTTTGGGGAACCCCCAGTATGAGGGCAGAAGATAATTACATATGGTACAGGTCTCAGGGGGCAGGTCAATTTGTATTGTCCATGTCGTACGAGACAAATGTTGCGTACGCGGGAATGCTGTTGCCTTGGTAATGGAATTGGGATCACGGATGGCCCTGTAAAGATGTCTTTCTGAATAATGAACACTGTAACTGGAAACAGGGAAGGTGCCCCTGATTTGCAGGATCTGCTGGACGCAGTCCCAGCCGATAGGACGGTCGCCTGCCTGCCAACCCACGAATTCCTCATCCTACACGATGGCGAGAAAGAACTCGGCAGCATCCCCTTCGACGGAGTGGTCGATGTCTCGCTCCTCATCGATTCCTCGATCCAACGACGCTACCCCATAGGCCGATCTCTGCTTCTCGGACCTCTGGTTTTGCTGTTCCCGAAAAAAACCATTCGCGAGACCTATCGCCTTTGCATTCAATGGAAAGATCCAAAGGGCGACTACCACTTCACCTACATCCGCATCGCAAGACGGATCATGGCCGACCACATGCTCAACGCCGTCAAACGTGCGCTTACCCCGGAAGTCCGCACAGAACTTGCGCAAAAGGCATCCAAGGCTAAGGAGCGGACCGCCGCCGCAGAAAAAGACCAACACCCTGCTGAGACTTCGCCGTTTATCAAATGCGGGCACTGCAACATGGAGTTCAGGAAAACCGATCTACCCCCCGGCGGCAAGTGCCCGGTGTGCCGCAAACCCTTCAATGTCGATTGGGGTTGATAAAAGCGCTCTGGACTCTCTGATGACTGGGATGGGTGGGGTGTTATCCGTCGAGACGGCTGATCGTTGATTCTGGATTACAAAAGCCCCATTCACGGGGTATGTTTCAGCCTTCTTTTGTCGAGCCTGATCCGCAAAATGCCCCTTTCCGATCCGCGCTGGATTCTTCGCCATCCGGTAGAGGTGACATGGGCAATCAATGGTCTCACATTCCCGAACAAGAGAAGGGGTCTCGTCCATGCACTGAAAGCAGAACTTTCGGATGATCCTGACTGAGGGACGTCCCCGACCCATTCGGTACGGGTGAAATGGGCAGGCATGGTAGGCGGGATCGAGTCCATCACCATCGCAACTCTCTACCTCTCCGTAAACTCCTCCAGTGCATCCCAGGCAGAAGATGCGGATAGCGCGTCCAGGGGTCATTCTCCCGGCGCTGTTTTTCAGTAAACCGTTCATACTTCAACCTCCTATTTCGTTATAGCAGCCCGCGCAACCGCAATAGACGGGATACCACTATTAGCTTCCGCCTGTTTTCCTTAACCCGTGCCGAGTAATCCCCATGCCTCAGCCGCGCGTATTTTGAATACAGCTTCCCCCGCTCCGTCTTTGGTCCGGTGCTTTTCCCGCCGTGGAGGTAACAGACGCGCTTCCCCTTCATCGCGATGTTTTTACACCGCTGACCAGAGTGCTTCGCTGTGGCCTGGCACTTGGGGAGGTCCCGGTAGTGAGTCCCTCTATCCGCTCCTTCAAATGACCGAAGCGCAGGGATCGCGGCTTCGGCATAGACGATCACCCGCTATGCATACGAAAGCAGCTCCCGATAGGCGGCGAGCCGAACCTTTTCTTTCCGGGTGTTGAGGATGACCATCAACCGTTTCTTGGCCGCCCTCGTGTGGTCTGAAAAAGGATAGACGGGTTGGGGAGAAAGTTCCCTGCCGGCAGACAGCCAGCGGGTAATCACCCGGATGCCGTCGCAAAGCAGCGTCGAATCCGTCGGATGGTGGATGTCGGTCTCAACCGCCGTCGAGTCGATCCGGATCTTCCGGCCCATTTCGATCTTCTCGTCCTGGGCGTAGTCAATGATCTGGCTGTGGATCGCCTCCCAGGTCTCTTCCGACAGGGACTTGATGTTCTCTTGGAGAATCGACTTTCAGGGATATTGACCCATCTCCAGACGGGAGAAGGTACGAAAAGCCGATGAATCATCCAGGTGGAAGGCCAACTCCTCATAGCTGAGTTGGCGGTATTGCTTCAGGATGCAGCAGCGTAACACCTGCTCGGCGGTGAGTCCTTCACGACCGGTATCGTGGCGCTTGGTTTTGACCAAGTCCTGATAGACAAGATCAAGAACACCGGGATTGGCATCTATGATCTTGGAAATCTCTTCGAGCTCCCGGGCAATCGGATTGCTCGAAACGGCGGTAAAAAGATTCGTTTGGCGGTTCAGTTTTCGGCGCATTTGATGTCCTTGATTTGATTTGTGCTCAATGATATCAAACTCTTGTGAAAGGATCATAGCAGATTGCACCGAAATTTCCAACCCCAAAATCGCTCTTTTGTGATATTTTTTAAACAGTTACAGTTTCCGGATGGAAACTAATTCGTATCTTCCAATTCCAATCTTGCAGGGCTGTGAAGATTTCGTTTTTTCAGTTCAGTTGCTAGACGCCGGTCCTATCCCCGGTACAATTTGCCCCTTGAGCATCGATCTTCTTTAAGACGGGGGTCCCGTTCATGCCTCCCTTTCTTTACGCCGTGGCGGTCTCGTTTTCGCGGTCCGTTGCCTTCCCCGCCCGTTCGATGATCTTTCCCGCCAACGTTGAAGCCTTTATCAAGGTCTCATCCCTCAGATGCGCATATCGCTGAGTAGTCAGGGGTGACTTATGGGTAAGAAGTTTTTGCAGGGTGTACATATCCACTTGTCCGGAAGATGCCAGAATAGAGGCAAAGGTATGACGTAGCCCGTGCAGGGGGCGAAAATCGGAAGGCAAGCCCGCAGCCGCTTTAATAGGATTCACCCGCCTGCAGATGTCGACGAATGGTTTGCCATTGCTGGTAACAAAGACATGGTCCGCCGTTCGGGGATGCTTCTTCAGGACGTCGCACGCTTGGTCATTCATCGGGATCTTCTGGCTAATGCCGCCCTTTGGATCGTGTCTGATATTTATGAACCCCCGATCGAAATCTATGTCATCCCACTGTAACTTGAATAATTCTCCTCGCCGCATGCCGGTAAACAGGGCCATGCGGAGCATATTAACCGCCTCTATGTCCTTAGATTCATCCATGGCCTTCACCAGATGCTTGAGCTGATCCAGTGTGAGGTCCTCTGTTTTCTGATTGTCAACATGGGGCATGTCAATCTTGAAACCGATTCCAGAGCATAGCTGTCGGTTTACCCCAAAATTTATCAAACGCCTCAGCAAGCCCATCACGTGCTTGACGGTTTGCGGTTTCAGCTTCCTTAACAGCCCGATCCGCAGCCGGTCGACATCGAGGCGGATGATCTCATTAGGTTCCTTATGGCCCAAGGATGAACTCAGGTGCTTTTGGAAAAACCCGCTGTCCACCTGCTTTCCCTTGGATGGTGCTCGTTGCGCTTCATATTCATCGTGCAACCGGGATAAAGTCCACTTCCCTGCTTCTCCCATCTTTTTTGCCTTTTCGGATTCGCGCTTTTCCTTACGAGACTCTCTCCGTCCCTCAATTCTATCGGCCCTGATCCTGGCAGCTTTTGCCGCTGTCATGTCATCTGCATATTGACGGCCCGCCTTTTCTTCTAAGACTTTTCCGTCTTTCTTGAAGACGATATAATAAACTTTTTCTTTTCCCTTACCACCGATCCTGATGGCCTCACGATAAAAAACGCCGGGGTATTCGGTCTTGGTTCGCTTCATTTGGGCCTCCATTTCCAACCGTATTTCCAACCTCCGGCTTCAATATATAGGTATTTTGGAGTAAGTCAAGACAAAATAAAGTTTTGCAATATATTGATTTTAAATAAACTAAAATATTACGAAGTAAATCGTGGTAAAATTACCTTTCCAGCTTCCCAAGCTGGACGTCGTGGGTTCGAGTCCCATCGCCCGCTCCATTTTTATCCATTCGGCACCCGCAGGGGGAAATGCGGCGGAGTCCGTTTTTTCCCTTGCAATGGGTCTGTTTGTGTGTTAGGAAACATAGAAATCATCGGCGGGTTTTGATGAGTGGGCTTAAGCCCACTTTTTTTTTCTAAGAGAGGGGATGTTTTTATGCAACCCCATGAAGAACAGATCCGGCAACTGGCGGAACCGCTTCTCGCATCCGAAGGGGTGGAGCTGGTTCTGGTGGAATGTCTGAAGATGCAGACGCGATGGCTGGTGCGGATCTATATGGATCGCGAAGGGGGCGTCACCGTGGACGATTGCACACAGATCAGCAACCAGTTGGGGGATCTGTTTGATGTGCACGACGTTCCCCCAGGCCCCTACACCCTGGAGGTCTCTTCGCCCGGTCTGGACAGGCCTCTAAATCGCGACCAGGATTTTCTGAAGTATCGCGGTTCCCGGGTCCGACTCCGTCTGGAGGAAAAGATCGAGGGACGGCGCAATTTCTGCGCCGAGCTGCTCGATTATGAAGACGGCAGCGGCGGGAAGGTCCTCGTGGTGCGGGCGGATGGAAAAACCTTCCGGATCCCCCGGAAGGCGGTGACCAAGGCCAATCTGGAGTATGAGTTATGAGATGGGTCATCGGTGATAGGTCATAGGTTATGGGTTATCCTATCACCCATCGCCGATAACCTGAGAATAATAACGGAGGTTTTTAAATGTTTCCGGAACTGAAACGGCTGATCGAACAGATGGGCAAGGATCGCGGCATAGACCGGGAGATCATTGTGAAGGCCCTGGAGGATGCCATGCTGACGGCGGCCCGCAAGAAGCTGGGTCCCGATGTCGAACTGGAGGCCCGTTACAACGAGGAGGCCGGGGAGATCGAGGTCTTCCAGTTCAAGGCGGTGATGGAAAAGGTTCTGGATCCCGAAACCCAGGTTTCCCTGACGGAGGCGCGAAAGTCCCTCGATGAGGAGGCGGAACCGGGCGACAGCCTGGGTATCAAGATCGAAACCAGTACCTTCGGCCGGATCGCCGTTCAGACCGCCAAGCAGATCATCATCCAGCGTGTGAAGGATGCGGAGCGGGACAACATCTACGAGGAGTATCACACCAAGAAAGGGGAGCTGTCCAACGGTTTCGTGCAGCGGTTCGAAGGTGGAAACATCATCGTGAATCTGGGGCGCGCCGAAGGGATCATCCCCGTTTCGGAACAGATCTTCAAGGAATCATACAAACGGGGAGAGCGGATACGGGCCTTTATCTGCGATGTCAAGAAGATCACGAAGGGTCCCCAGATCATCCTCTCCCGGACCCATCCCGGTTTTATCAAGGCCCTCTTCGATGTGGAGGTTCCCGAAATCTCGGAGGGGTTGATCGAGATCGTCAACGTGTCGCGGGAACCGGGGAAGCGCTCCAAGATCTCCGTCAAGAGCCGGGACAAGGATATCGACCCGGTGGGCGCCTGCGTCGGCATGCGGGGGACGCGCGTCCAGAGCGTTGTCCAGGAGCTCCGGGGTGAGAAGATCGATATCGTCCCCTATTCGGAGGATCAGGCCAGGTATGTCTGCAGCGCCCTCTCCCCGGCGAAGGTGAACCGGGTCTTTGTCGATGACGAGAACCGGGCGATGGAGGTTATCGTCCCCGATGATCAGCTTTCCCTGGCCATCGGGAGAAACGGACAGAATGTTCGCCTGGCCGTTAAATTGACCGGGTGGAAGATTGATGTCAAGAGTGAATCCACGGCCGCTTCGAAGGCGGACGAGGGGTGCGAGGCTCTCATGAAAATTCCGGGAATCGGCGAGGTCACGGCGGAGCGTCTGTTCAAGGGGGGCTTGAAGAGCTTGGCCATGCTGGCCGCGGCCGATTCCGAACAACTGGCGGCGATTCCGGGCGTGGGTGAGAAAACCGCCGCGATCTGGATCCAGGAGGCGGGAAAGATGATCGACCAGGAGGTTGGCGGGCAAAAGGTTGTTCCGGCTTAGGATGTCCTCGGATGTGAATTTGGATAGGGGAGTGTGTTGGGCATGTCGAAAAAAAGAGTATACGAACTGGCCAAGGAGTTGGGGCTGGAAAACAGAGAGCTGATCTCTCGCCTGGAAAAGATCGGTATTGCAGTCAAATCCCACTCGAGCACACTCGATGACGGCGATCTGGAGCGGATTCAGGCGGAATTGCTTTCTCCCGAACCCCGCGAGATGGTTGAAAAGAGAATCAAGTCCACGGTGATCCGGCGGAGGGCGTTCCGCCCACCGGTTGAGAAGAGCATTCCGGAGAAGGTCGCCGCCGCGCCGCAGACGAAGGAGGAACCCCCTGCCGACGAGACGCCGCGCGCGGAGGCGGCTCCTGTGGAACCGGTCCCCAAGATTTCTCCCAGGGAAGCCCCGGTGAGAACGTCCATCTACCGGGAATCGCCTGTCGGCGGCGCCATTCCCAGGCCCGTGGCGCCCCCGGAGCCTCCGCAGAAGCTGGTTTCTAAGCGGGGGCCGGCGCCCAAACCGGCGGCCGTGCCCGTGGAGCCGGAGGCGAAGACAGCGGTTGCCAGACCGGAAGCCCCGGTGGTGGAACAGAAGGAAAAACCCGCAAAGAAACCGGTTCCCGAAACCATTCAGAAGATCCCGGAGCTGGAGAGGAAGCCCCTATCCGTCCAATCCCCGCCATCCCGCGAAATCAAGCGCCCTTCCGCGGAACAGGGGAGAACCCAGCAGGCGCCCCCGGAAGCGCCGAGACCGGCGCCGGGGGGTAGAAAAGAATTCCCCCGCAGACCGGATCTGAAGATCGTCAAGGATATCGGGAAAGGGGTTCCTCCTCGCTCGGAAAAGACCGACCGGCAGCCGGAAGCGGAGAGACCGAGGAAGAAGGGTGGAAAAGCGCCCGTTGAGGTCCTGATGGGCGAAGCGCCGCCGCGCAAAAAGGCCTTCATCAAGAGACTGATCGACCGGAAGGGTCGGCAGATCGACGTCGAACGGCAGGAACGGCCGTCGAAATGGCGTGAAGAGAAGAAGGCCGCGCCGGTCAAGATGCAGAAGACCCTGATCACCACGCCGAAGGCGATCAAGAGGAGGATCCGCGTGGACGAGGCGATCAGTGTCGGAGAAATGGCCAAGAGGATGGGCGTCAAGGCGTCCGAGGTGATCAACAAGTTGATCGGCCTGGGCCTCATGGTGACCATCAACCAGGCGATCGATTGCGATACCGCCACGCTGATCGCCGCCGATTTTGGCTACCAGGTGGAGGCGGCGCAGCATGAGCGTGACGAGACCCTGCAGAGAACCGAGGATTCTCCGGAGAATTTGAAGCCCCGGGCGCCGGTGGTGACCATCATGGGTCACGTGGATCACGGCAAGACGTCGCTCCTGGACGCGATCCGACAGACAAACGTGATCGACGGCGAGGCGGGCGGGATCACCCAGGCCATCGGCGCCTACCATGTCCACCTCAAGGGGAGGGATATCGTCTTTCTGGATACGCCGGGTCATGAGGCCTTCACGGCCATGAGGGCGAGGGGGGCCCAGGTGACGGATATCGTCGTCCTGGTCGTCGCCGCCGACGACGGCGTCATGGGACAGACCGTGGAGGCGATCAACCATGCACGGGTGGCCGAGGTTCCCATCATCGTAGCCATCAACAAGATCGACAAGCAGGGCGCCGATCCGGGCAAGATCCGTCAGGCTCTGACCGAATACAATCTGCTGTCGGAGGAGTGGGGAGGCGAGACCATCTTCTGCGAGGTCTCGGCGAAGAAGAAACAGGGGATCGAGGAACTGTTAGAGATGATCCTCCTCCAGGCCGACGTCATGGAGCTCAAGGCCGATCCCGACCGGCCCGCCCGCGGCGTCATCATCGAAGCGAAACTGGACCGGGGCCGGGGGCCGGTGGCGACTGTCCTGATCCAGGAGGGCACGCTGCGCGAGGGGGACGCCTTCGTCTCCAAGATGGAATTCGGCCGGGTCCGGGCGATAATCGACGATCAGGGACGGCGGATCAGCGAGGCCGGTCCCGCGATGCCGGTGGAGGTCATCGGGTTCTCGCGGGTTCCCCAGGTCAGCACGGAATTCATCTGCGTCGAGGATGAGAAAAAGGCCCGCAGCATCGGCGAATACTGGATCCGGAAGGAAAGAGAGAAGGAGCTCTCCGTCTCCTCCAAGATCACACTGGAACAGCTCTATCAGCGGATGAAGGAGGGGGTCAAGGAGCTCAACGTCATCCTCAAGGCCGACGTCCAGGGTTCCATTGAGGCCTTGATCGACGCCCTGAACAAGCTCAGCACGGAGGATATCAAGCTGAAGATCATCCACAGCTCCACGGGGACGATCACGGAAACCGATGTCATGCTCGCCTCGGCCTCCGATGCGGTGATCATCGGCTTCAACGTCCGTCCCGACGCCCGCGTGGTGGAGGTGGCCGAGCAGGAAGGGGTGGACATCAAACTCTATGATATCATCTACAACGTCATCGCCGATGTGCGGGCCGCCATGGAAGGCCTCCTGGATCCGATCTTCAAAGAGGTCGTCCAGGGACGCGCCGAGGTCCGGGAGCTCTTCCGGGTGCCCAAGGTGGGGGCCATCGCCGGGAGTTACGTGACGGACGGCAAGATCGCCCGGTCGGCCGGTCTCCGGCTGCTTCGGGACGGCGTAGTCGTTTATGACGGTCGCATCGGTTCTCTGAGGCGTTTCAAGGACGATGCGAAGGAGGTGGCCGCGGGCTTCGAGTGCGGCATCGGCATCGAAGGGTTCAACGATATCCGGGTGGCGGATATCATCGAGGCGTACGTGAAGGAACAGATCGAGCGGAAGCTGTAATCAATACAACGGCATGACATGGTTGTCGGAACAGGCGTCATTGATCTTCGGATTTTCGGGTGCGGTTCCCTGAAGGAGAAACGCGGCGTCCTGAGCCGCATCCTCCGGCGGACGCAGAATGAGTTCAACGTCTCGATCGCGGAGGTCGGCGACAACGACCACTGGCGGAAGGCCCGAATCGGTTTTTGCGTAGTGGGGAACGACAAGCCTTACATCAACGCCAAGGTGGATCATATCCTCCGTTTTGTCGATCAATTGGGGCTCGCGGAGGTGGTCCGGAGCCGGATCGAAATTGCGAGCTTTTCCGATCTGCTGGAGGGGCCGGATACGGATATCGAAGAAGGAAAGTATGAATAGTTTCAAAAGGGCGGACCGTGTAGCCGACCTCGTTAAGATGGAGATCTCCGACCTCCTGCTCAAACAGGTCCATGACCCGCGGATCGGTTCCGTGACGATCACCGGCGTGAAGGTCACCGATGATCTGCGTACGGCGAGGGTTTTTTTCGTCGAACTGGGGAAGGATCAGTGCAGCGAGGACGTCCGGGCCGGGCTCGGAAGGGCGGTAGGGTTCCTGAGAAGGGAGCTGGGCCGCAGACTCCGGCTCCGTTGTGTCCCGGAGCTTTTTTTTGCCTATGATCCGTCCTTTGCCTACGGGAACCGGATCGAGAGGCTGCTTTCGGAGATTCACCGGGAAGAGGAGGCGCATGCTCCGGAGGATTAGCGAACGGATCGGCCGACACCGTATTTTTCTGATTACGGCCCATGAGCGGCTCGACGGGGACGCCCTCGGTTCGGAACTGGCCCTTTGCCACATGCTGCGAAACCTGGGGAAAGAGGCCACCATCTACAATCAGGACCGGACGCCGGGGAATTACCTTTTTCTTCCGGGAAGCGACCAAATTGTCCATGAGCTTCCCCCGCTCGACCCTTTCGAGGTTGCCTTTATTCTGGATTGCAGCGAACTGGATCGGGTCGGGGAAGAATCGGCCCGGATCGGGACGATCCCGAACCTCGTCAACATCGATCATCACGTCTCCAACGGGGGGTTTTGTGACGTCCGGCTGATCGATCCGCAGGCGAGCTCGACGGGGGAGCTGATCTTCCGTCTCGTCCGGGATATGGGCCTTGCGGTGACCGCTGAGATGGCGACATGCCTCTATACGGCGATCCTGACGGATACGGGCGGTTTTCGCTACGGCAACACCCGCCGGGGTGCCCTTCTAACCGCGGCGGATCTGGTGGCCGGCGGCGCCGATCCCCAGTGGATCTCGGAAAATGTCTATGAAGCGGATCCGCCGGCCAGGCTCCGTCTGCTGGCGGCGGCTCTCCCCACGCTGACCCTCGAAGAGGGGGGCCGGGTCGGTTCGCTGGTCGTGACGCAGAAGGCGCTGGCCGATGCCGGGGCGCTCCCGGAGCATGCAGAAGGTTTTGTCGATCTGCCCCGGTCCATCCGCGGGGTCGAGATCTCCATCCTCTACGCGGAGCTTCCGGACGGGCGTTTCAAGCTGAGCCTGCGATCGAAGGGGAAAGTCAACGTGGAACGCGTGGCCCGCACCTTCGGCGGGGGAGGCCATATCAATGCCGCCGGCTGCCGGGTGGAGGGGGAACTGTCGGAGATCCGCAGGCGGGTAATCGAGGCGATCCGGACGTCCGCCGCAGAAGCATGAACGGGGTCGTTGTCATCGACAAGCCGTCGGGGCCGACCTCCCGGGATGTTGTGGAGGAGGTAAAGAAGGCGCTCGGGGTCCGGAAGGCGGGGCATACGGGGACCCTCGATCCGCTGGCGACCGGCGTCCTTCCCGTCTGCATCGATGAGGCGACGAAACTGGTCCAGTTCCTGGCGCTGGACAGCAAGGAGTACCGGGCAACCCTTCTCCTGGGGGTCCGAACCGATACCCTCGATACCGAAGGCATCGTCCTCACCCGGGAAGAGCCCCGCGTGACCTGGGAGCAGGTCGAGGCGGCGCTGAACGGTCTGACGGGGAGGCGGGAGCAGGTTCCGCCCCGTTACTCGGCGGTGAAGGTCCGGGGGAAAGCCCTCTACGACTGGACGCGCCGGGGGATCGACGTCGAGGCGCCGGCGCGGGAGGTGGAGATTCACAACATCCGGATCGAGGAGATCCATCTCCCCGAGGTGACCTTTGCGGTCTCCTGTTCGAAGGGCACCTACATCCGCTCTCTCTGCGCGGAGGCGGGGGAGACGCTCGGTTGCGGGGGCTGCATGTCGGCCCTGCGCCGGACGCGCAGCGGCAACTTCCGCGAGGAAGCAGCCGTCACCCTGAAGGGTTTGACGGGAGAGGAAAAGCGGGAACGACTGGCGGCGCATCTGTTGCCGCTGGCGGAACTCCTGCCCGATCTTGCCGTCATTGATGTGGATCCGCCGCTGGCGGAGAGATTGCGGAACGGCTATCAGCCGGACGGCGAGGTTCTGACCTATTATCATATTCCTTTTCTTGTTGCCGGAGATGTGATAAAAATCACAGTCCATGACAAACATCTGGTAGCCGTCGCCCGGATGCTCTGCGCATCGGACGAACTGGCTTCGCGGGGGGAGAAAAGACAGGCGGTCAAGATTTTACGGGTATTGAACGATGGAGCGGGAAGCCGAAGACCTTGATACTTGCGCAATGGACTTAAGGGAGGATGAGAGCAGTGTTAGATGTAGAAAAGAAAAAGGGAATCATCGGAAGTTATCAGTTGCACGAAAAGGATACGGGATCTCCGGAGGTCCAGATTGCCATCCTTAGCGCCAGGATTGAGTATCTGACGGAACACTTCAAGATCAACAAGAAGGACCATCACTCCCGGCGGGGGCTCCTGAAGCTGGTCAGCCAGCGGCGGAGCCTTCTGGATTACGTGAAGAACAAGGACGTAGAACGCTACAGAGCGGTGATTCAGCGTCTCGGGCTCAGGAAGTAACCTGGGCGCAGGGTGCGGGGTATTGTCAGAGAGTAGGAAGTAAGGGGTAAGAAGCAGGTCGCCCATGCCTGCTGCCTACCCCCTACTGCCTACTCCTTTCATGCCCCGCGCCGCAAATCAACCATTGAGAGGAAAATATGAGTAAACTATTCAGCACAGATTTTGCGGGGAGGAGTATCTCCCTCAAGGCGGACTATGTCGCGGGGCAGGCGGATGGAGCCATCCTGGCGACATACGGGGAGACGATGGTTCTGGTGACCGCCGTTTCCTTAAAGACGATCCGGGAAGGGGTCGATTTTCTGCCTCTGACCGTCGATTATCAGGAAATGACCTTTGCGGCAGGGAAGATCCCCGGCGGATTCTTTAAGAGAGAGGGTCGTCTCAACGAAAAGGAGATCCTGACCTCGCGGATCATCGACCGCTCCATCCGGCCCCTGTTTCCGAAGAACTATTTCCATGAAACCCAGCTCATGGCGTCGGTCCTTTCCGTGGACAACGAGAATGACTCCGATGTGGTGGCGATGCTGGCTGCGTCCGCAGCGCTGGAGATCTCGAATATCCCCTTCAAGGGACCGATCGCCGGGGTCCGGGTGGGCCGCGTGGACGGCGCTTTTGTCTGCAACCCCTCGATCGCGCTTCAGGAAAAAAGCGATCTCAACCTCTTTTTGGTGGGACGGAAGATCGTTCCCGGTACGGAGGGGAGGCCCTATGACGTCAACCTCGTCATGCTGGAAGGCGGGGCGGATGAGATTGCCGAGGATGTGATCGTCGATGCGATCAAATTCGGTCTCGATGCGCTGCGGCCTGTGATCGATCTGCAGGACAAGATGCGTGCGGAGGCGGGCAAGGCCAAGCGGGTTGTGGAGATCCCGGCCGTGGATGAGGCCCTTGTCGCGAAGGTGACCGATGAGGCCCTGCCGGGGCTCAAAGAGGGATACGGCATGGCGCGCAAGATGGAGCGGTATGCAAAGCTCGATGACGTCCGGAGAAAAGCGGTCCAGACGCTCACGGCCGAAAATCCCTCCCTCAAACCAAGAATTCTCGAGATCATCGAGTCGCTGGAGCGGCGCATCCTCCGGGAGATGATCCTCAAGGAGAACCGGAGAATCGACGGCCGCTCCACCACACAGATCCGTCCGATCAGTTCCGAGGTCGGGATTCTGCCCCGCGCCCACGGTTCGGCCCTCTTCAACCGGGGCGAGACGCAGGCGCTGGTGACCGTGACCCTGGGGACCTCTCATGACGAGCAGCGGATGGATTACATCGCCGGGGAGGAGCGGCGCTCCTTCCTGCTCCACTACAATTTCCCGCCCTTCAGCGTGGGTGAGGCCAAGCCCCTCCGGAGCCCGGGAAGGCGGGAGATCGGCCACGGCGGATTGTCGAGAAGGGCTCTTCTTCCCGTTCTGCCGCCCAAAGAGGCATTCCCCTACACGATCAGGGTCGTCTCCGACATCCTGTCGTCCAACGGATCCTCTTCGATGGCGACCGTCTGCGGCGGTTGCCTCTCCCTGATGGATGCCGGGATTCCGATCCGGGATACCGTGGCCGGAATCGCCATGGGTCTTCTGAAGGAGGGCGACCAGGTGGTCATCCTCTCCGACATCCTCGGCGACGAGGACCACGCCGGCGACATGGACTTCAAGGTCTGCGGGACGGAAAAAGGCGTGACCTCCATGCAGATGGACATCAAAATCGACAACCTGACCGGGGACATCCTCCGGAAGGCCCTGAACCAGGCCAGGGAGGGGAGGATCCACATCATCGGCAAGATGCGCGAGACCCTCACCGCGCCGCGGCAGGACATCTCCATTTACGCCCCGCGGATCACCACCGTCAAGGTCCGGCCGGAGAAGGTGCGCGACGTGATCGGTTCCGGCGGCAAGAACATCCGCCAGATCGTGGCGGAGACGGGCGTCGAGATCAACGTGGAAGATGACGGTACTGTAACCATCGCCTCCAGCGACGCGGAAGCCGCTGCGCGCGCGGTGGCCATGGTGAAGTGGCTGACCGAGGACGCGGAGGTCGGCAAAATCTACAATGGGACGGTCAAGAAGATCGTCGATTTCGGCGCCTTCGTCGAGATCCTGCCGGGAACGGAAGGGCTCCTGCACATCTCGCAGCTCGCCAAGGAAAGGGTGAACAAGGTCACCGACATCCTCAAGGAGGGGGACGAGGTGAGGGTGAAGGTATTGGAGGTGGACAAGCAGGGGAAGATCCGTCTCAGCCGAAAGGAAGCGCTGGCTGAAAATGGTCGGTAAGACCATTTTAGAAAACGACATCCGGGTGATTTCCGAGGAGATCGACCCTGTCCGGTCGATCTCCATCGGGGCCTGGGTGGAGGGCGGTTCCCGACACGAAAACGGCCTGACCAACGGGACGGCCCATTTCATCGAACACATGCTCTTCAAGGGGACCGAACGCCGGTCCGCCTTCGACATTGCCTCCGCCATCGATTCCGTCGGCGGGGTGATGAACGCCGCCACCGGGAAGGAACTCACCTCCGTCTACATCAAGATCCCGGATTACCACCTGGAGATGGCCATCGATCTTCTGGCCGATATTTTCACCGGTTCGCGCTTCGCCGAGGAGGAGATCGGCCGGGAGCGGTCGGTGATCCTCCAGGAGATCCGGATGGTCGAGGATACCCCCGACGATCACATCCATGATTTCTTCGAAGGGATGTTCTGGAAAGGGCATCCCCTCGGTCTGCCCATTCTTGGGACGAAGGAAAGGGTTGAATCCTTCCGCCGCGACGATCTGTTTGGCTTCTTTCAGAGCCACTATGGGGGAAGCAATCTCGTTCTCACCGCGGCCGGTCATCTCCGGCACGATCGTTTTGTGGAGCTGGTCCGGAAATCCTTCGGATCACTCGCCGGGACATCCTTTTGCGGACCGGTCGAAGTCCCCGTGGCCATGCCGGGGAAGGCCGTTCTCCGGAAGGAGCTGGAACAGGCGCATCTCATCGTCGGCGCGCCGGCGCCCTCGGCGGTGAGCCCCGAGCGACATGCGGCGTTTATTCTGAACGCCGTTCTGGGGGGGAGCATGAGTTCCCGGCTGTTTCAGGAGATTCGGGAGAAGAGGGGCCTTGCCTACGATATCGGCTCTTATCTGGCCCCCTATCGGGATGCCGGCATGTTCGGCGTCTACGCGGGAACGGACGGCGCCCGGGTCCGGGAGGTGCTGGGTCTCATCCGAGAGGGGCTGGCGAGGTCCTGCGCCGAACTTCTGACGGAGAAGGAACTGCAGTCGGCCAAGGAACTGCTCAAGGGGAACTTCCTCCTCGGCATGGAGAGTACGGACAACCGCATGACGGGTCTGGCCAAGAACGAGATCTATTTCGGAAGGCAGATGACGCCGGAGGAGATCATCGAGCGGATCGATGCGGTCGGACGGGAGGAGATCCGCACCCTGGCCGGCCGGATGTTTAGGCCCGAGGCCCTGACGGTCGCGGCGCTTGGTCCGGTGTCCGAAGAGGATCTGGCGTTTTGACGGCTTCGGAAAAAGACCATATGCTGCGTTGCGCTGCATCCTTCGTCACTGCGGCGCGTTCCGGGGACACGTTCCGATCCCTTTGGGCTTCCGGAACATGTCCCCGACGCCTCATTCCTCAGGATTTGCGCGCCTTGCCTCTGGCCTTTTTGCTAAGCCGTCCCGGATGTCATGTCTTGCTGATTTCTTGCGGGGGTGTTTGCATTTTGACCATTTTCAAACAGACCGTATTATGGTAGAAGAGATCCGGGTTTGCGTCCGAAGACTGCCGGGAACGGAAGATCTGTCGCTGCCCTCCTACATGACGGAGCAGGCGGCGGGGATGGATCTGTTCGCGGCGGTCGCAGGGCAGACGACGATCCTCCCCGGGGAAAGGAAGCTGGTCCCGACGGGCGTCGTGGTGGCTCTTCCCGAAGGGTACGAGGCCGAGGTCCGGCCCCGGAGCGGGCTGGCCCTGAAATACGGCGTGACGCTGGTCAACGCGCCGGGCACGATCGACGCGGATTATCGCGGTGAGGTCGGGGTGATCCTGATCAACCACGGTCCGGCGCCCTTCATTGTCCGGCGGGGAGACCGCATCGCCCAGATGGTGGTGCACCGGGTCTGCCGCGTGGTCTGGGCCGCTTGCGGGGAGTTGTCCGCGACGGAGAGGGGCGACGGGGGGTTCGGCCATACGCGTTGACGGCTACGGAAAAAGTCCCCCTGCTTTCGCAGGGGCAGGCTCCTGCTGCGTTGCGCTTCATTCTTCGTCGTTGCGGCGCGTTCCGGGGACACGTTCCGATCCCTTTGGGCTTCCGGAACATGTCCCCGACGACGCACTCCTCAGGCTTTGCACGCCTTGCCTGCGGAGCTTTTTCTGAAGCCCTCCCGGAAGGGTAGCCCGACTTTTGCGGGGGCGTCTTTGGTAGGCGCCTGGGGATTTTCAGAGGTGTTGCATGAAAAAATACCGGGTCAGCAAGACATTTCAGGAGATCAACGAGAAAATCCGGCAGGGGAAGGCCGTCGTGGTGACCGCCGAGGAGATGATCGACGTTGTAGAGCGGCACGGAGACGTGGAGGCGGCCCGGAAGGTGGATGTGGTGACCACGGGCACGTTCAGTCCGATGTGCTCCTCCGGCGCCTTTCTGAATTTCGGCCACACGGCCCCGAAGATCCGCGCCTCGAAGGTCTGGCTCAACGACGTGCCGGCCTACGGCGGGGTCGCTGCTGTGGACTGCTATCTCGGCGCCACGGAGGTGGTCGAGGAAGACCCCCTGAACAGCGTCTATCCCGGTGAATTCCACTACGGCGGCGGTCATGTCCTTCAGGACCTGGTTGCCGGGAATGTGATCCGGCTGCGGGCGGAAAGCTATGGCACCGACTGTTATCCGGCAAGGCGGCACGAGCGGAACATTACCCTTCAGGACCTCCGTGACGCGATCCTCTTCAACCCCCGCAACGCCTATCAGAACTACAACTGCGCCGTGAACGTCTCGGACAAGACCATCTACACCTACATGGGAATGCTCCGGCCGCGGATGGCCAACGCCAATTATGCGACATCGGGTCAGTTGAGCCCCCTGTTCAACGATCCCTACTACAAAACGATCGGCATCGGGACCCGGATCTTCCTGGGCGGCGCCCGGGGTTTCGTGGCCTGGCCGGGGACGCAGCACAATCCCAACGCCCGCCGGGGCAAAAACGGGGTCCCGCGGGAAGGTGCCGGGACGATCGCCACGATCGGCAACCTCAAGGAGATGAGCCCGGATTGGCTGGTGGGCGCCAGCATCCTGGGCTACGGCGTTTCCCTCTATGTCGGGGTCGGCATTCCCATTCCCGTTCTGGACGAGGAGATGGCCCGCCACACGGCGGTGAAGGATGAGGAGATCTTCACGCAGGTCTATGACTACAGCATGGATTATCCGAAAGGGGTGGCCAAGAGTCTCGGCGAGGTCAGCTATGGGGAACTCCGGAGCGGTACGATTACGCTGAACGGGCAAAAGATCTCCACCGCGCCCCTGTCGAGTTACTTCAAGGCGCGGGAGATCGCGAACATCCTCAAGGAATGGATCGAGCGGGGGGATTTTCTGCTGGGCGAACCGCAGCAGGGTCTGCCCACCGTCTTGCCCTGAGGGGAGGACGGGCCAGTTGCCTCATAAATTTCGTCTTGCACAACCCCGTTTTATTGTATATATTCACACCCGCACTCTGTTTTCAATGGACGTTATAGCCGGGTAGCTGGGGTATCGGAATGAAGGTAGGCAGGTATCTCATCGTCTTTGTCTTGCTCATGTGCGCCCTGATCACATTCGGGGACAGGGGACTCATCGATAATTTCCGAATGAAGGAGAAAATGATGGCCCTCAAGAAGATCAATCATGAGTTGACCCTCGAAAACATCGCCCTGAAAAAAAACATCACGCTTCTGCGCGATGATTTGTCCTATGTCGAGATGATGGCGAGAAGCGAACTGGGCATGGTTAAAAAAGGAGATCTGGTTTACCGCACGGCGCAATAAGGCTTACGCCTCTGCCGCAGGAGACGGGGTCCATACCTTTTATCTCAAGACGGTGACCGCATGTTCGACATCAAGGACTTGTTTTCAGGGGGGAAGCAACTGGCCGGGCTGGACATCGGCTCCAGTTGCATCAAGCTTGCGGAGATACAGGATAGCCCCAAAGGCCGCATCCTCAGCCTTTTTTCCCAGGCGCCCCTGGTCAAGGGGGTGATCGTCGACGGCGCCGTGGTGGAGCCGGAAGCCTTGACCGCAACCATCAAAGAACTCTTCCATCAGTCTGGCTGCAAGCGGAAAAAGATCGTCACCTCCATCTCCGGGCACGCCGTGATCGTGAAGAAGGCGACCTTCGCCCAGATGGATGAGGAGGAACTTCGGGCCCTCATTCATGATGAAGCGGGGAAGTATCTGCCCTTCGACGACATGTCCGCGGTGGACTACGATTTTCAGATCCTCGGAGAAAATCCCTACAACCCCAGTCAGATGGAAGTCCTTATCGTAGCAGCCAAGAAAGAGATCATCGAGGGTTATACGGAGGCCATCCAGGCGGCGGGACTGATCCCGGTGATCATGGATGTCGATTCCTTTGCCCTTGAAACCATGTATGAGGAAAATTACGAGTTCGAGGAGAACGATGTGGTTGTTCTCATCAACATCGGGGCGAGCATAACCAACCTCAATGCGGTGAAGGGCGGGGTATCGATCTTCACGCGGGATTTTACCCTCGGCGGCAATTCCGTTACCGAGGCGCTTGCCGCAAATCTCGGCGTTCCTTTTGAGGAGGCGGAAAAGGTCAAGATCAAGGGGACAGGAGATGACGAACAGGCCAGGAAGGCATTCCGTGAGGGACTGATCACCTATGCGGATCCGATCTGTTCCGAGATCGAGCGGTCGGTCGACTATTTCCGGTCCACTTTCGGTGCAGAAACCATCAGTAAAATTCTCGTGTCCGGCGGCGGGGGCATGATTCCCGACCTGGTTGCCGATCTGGGTCGCCGGCTGGGGATCGAAACGGAGATCATCAACCCGTTCAAAAAGATCCAATTGGATAAAAAGGTTCTGGCGCCGGAGTCGGCCGGGGGTATCGGTCCCATTGCTGCCGTCGGCGTGGGGCTGGCTTTGCGGAAGATAGGCGACAAATGATCAAAATCAATCTTCTTCCCTATCGTGAAAAGGAAAAAAAAGAGAATCTGCAGCACCAGATCATCATCCTCTCGGGCGCCCTGGTGTTGTTTCTTCTGATCATCCTCTTCGTGCATTTCTATTTCAGCATGAGCATCAGCGGCATGGAGACGAAGATCCAGGAGGCGGATGCCAGACTGATCGTATTGAACAAAAAAGTTGGCGACATCGAGGGTTTCAAGAGAGACAAGAGGGAATTGGAACAGAAATTGGGGGTGATCAACTCCCTCGAGACCAACCGCCTCTTCCCCGTCCGCATGCTGGATGAACTGAATCTGCTCGTTCCCGCAAAGGAGGCCTGGCTGGAAAAGATCACGCAAACGGGACAGGAGCTTCGCATCGAGGGAATGGCCAGGGACAACGGCACCGTGGCCCGCTTCATGAAGAGCATGGAAAAAGCAGGATTTTTCCAGTCGGTCGAACTGGTGGTCTCCAGAGAAAAAGAGCTGGCCGGAGTGAAGTTGCAGCAATTCATCATGACCGGTGTCATGAAAAAAGGGATATGACCCTATGGACTTCAATGTCGATGACCTGAAGAAACTTTCCCTCAAGATGAAGGCGCTGATCGTTTTCCTGATCTGTCTCCTCCTGGGCTATTTCTATTATATGTTCTTCTTTCAGGCAATCCTTGCGAAGCAAATGGCCCTCGATACCAAGCTGACGGAGATGCAGCAGCAGATTGTGGAGAAGGAAAAGGTGGCGGCACAGCTCGACCGGTATATCCGGGAGGTCAATTTGCTGAGGGAGTCTTTCAAGATGGCCCTGCTGAAACTCCCCAATGCGCGGGAGATCGCAGGGCTTCTCGCGTCGGTGGTTCTCTCCGGTGAAGAAGCCGGCGTAAATTTCCTCCTGTTTGAGCCGAAACCGCCGGAGACGAAACCGCCGGAGGTGAAGTCAGGCGCGCCCCCGAAGCCGACGGATGCCAAGGCACCGCCTGCGAAACCGGCTGACGCCAAGGCCCCACCTGCAAAACCGGCCGTACCGGAGAAGTTTTACGATGAGATCCCCATCAAGGTGCAGATTGCCGGTAGTTTCCACAATACGGTGTCCTTCTATGCAAAGATTGCCAAACTGCCCCGGATCGTCAATGTTGAGGAGATCGCCATGGGGGATGCAAAGGATGTGAAGGGCAAAGGGCGGATCGTCCGGACCTCCTGCACCGTAAAAACCTATATGTTTGTGGATAAAAAACCATGATGAGGCGGCATTTCATATCCGTTGTGATGGGTGGCATCCTGGTCCTTTTACTTGCCGGGGGGACAGGCGCGCCTGGACTCCGGGCTGCTGATTTGAAAACCCTTCCTCCCGCTGCACCGGCGGGAGGTTCCGGTGGACCTTTGGCAAAGCCGATTCCCGCCGCAGCCCTGCCGCCGGCTCCGACCTACGAGTATAATGCGGCCGGGAAACCGGATCCCTTCCAGCCATTCATGGAAACGGATCCGGCTCTAAAAACGAAGAAGGAAGAAAACCTGATCAAGAAGACGGTGGGGAAAGGCGGGCCCATCTCGCCGCTCCAGCAGGTGGATATCGAGCAGCTCCGCCTGGTCGGGATTGCCGGTAATGATCACGGACGCACGGCGATTGTCGAGGACGGGGTCGCGAAAAAACACTATCCCCTTTTTGTGGGGACCTATATCGGCATGAACGGGGGGCGGATCGTCTCGATCCAACCTGATCGCTTGATCATCGAGGAACGGCTCCAGGACCAGACCAAAAAGGCCAAAAAGACGAAGGTCAGGCGAATTACCGTAATGCTTCACAAGGAACAATAAGAGGGGAAACCATGAAACGGGCAATACAGCTGGCAGGGCTTGTTTTTTTAATGATGATCATGACGGCAATCCTTCCGCCTGTATGGGAAGCGCCGGCTGCGGCGCCGGATGCGGCAGCAGGGACCGTCAATGCGGGCTACTTGGAAAACGTCACCTTCGAGAAGCTGCCGGGAAAGGAACGGGTCACCCTAACGGTAACGAAGCTCTCCGGCGTGACCGTCGAGAATCAGCCCGGCAATGCGGTTCTGGTCCGCCTGGAAAACCTCTTCGTTCCCGAGGGTCTCCGGCGCCCCATCAGTGATGCGGCCCTGTCCAATATCGTCCGGGTGACGCCCGTCCAGAAAACGGCCGGCGGCCGGTCGTGGGTTCTCGCGCAGATCGATCTGAAGCAGAAAGTCCCCTATAGTGTCCGGCAGGGGGGGATGAGTGTCGTCATCGATTTCAACGTGATCTCTGTGGCGGCGGCAGAGCCTGCACAGGAAAAGCCCCTGCCGGTCGTACAGACCCCGGCGGCGCGAACCACCGAAAAATCGGCAGCGCGCGGCGGTGGGGTGGCGGCGAAGGGCGTTGCGAGAGACGCCGGAAAAGAAAGGAAGGCCTATGGCGGCCCCCGGATCCTCCTCGATGTCCAGGACGCCGACATCAAATCAGTTTTACGACTATTGTCCGAGCAGGGAAATGTGAGTATCGTCTCCGGCGACGACGTCAAGGGGACGGTGACGCTCAAGATGAAGGATGTGTCTTGGGAGCAGGCGCTCGACACCATCCTCAGAATCAAAGGTTTATCCAAGATAGAAAAAGGTAATGTAATCATGGTGATGAGTCAAGATAAATTCTTGAAAGATAAAAAAGCTGAGGAGGAGCTTGTAAGGCGGGAGAAAATGCAATTAGATACAGAACCGCTAATAACGCGAATTGTGCCTATTAAATATCGTATGCTTCAATTTATAAAAAAAATCGATATGAAGAGAGATGTTCTGATAAGCGGCGTTAGTAAGGAATCTGCTACCGGGGCTGATAATTTGAAAGTGTCGCCATCAGATGACAGGTCGGAGCTATCAGTGGATGGTAGCGGACAGCAAAAAAGAGATGCTAAAGCTGCAGGCTACAGGGATGATACGACAACCCAAAAGGTTTCAATGGAGGGTGCAGGTGATTTTATTCAACTTCTTCAAAGTTTTCTGAGTACAGATGCGGATGGCAAGCAAAGAGGTTGGATTGGCGCTGATCCGGAAACAAATAGTCTAATTATTACAGCAAGCAAGAATGACCTGGATAAAATTATGGACATGATTGCTAAAATGGATATCCCAACCGACCAGATCCTGATCAAAGCCAATATCGTGGAAACGACGAAAAACACCGCCCGCAACCTCGGCATCCAGTGGGGAGGCGTATTTGGACAAAAGGTTGGCAATCAAAGTTTATACATCAATCCCGGAGGCACAGGCGGTTCTACCGTTCCCCCGGGGTCTGCCCTTTCAGGGGGATACGCCCCAACCTCCGGCATGACGGGGATCGGCGGCCAGGGATTCGGAGTCAATTTCCCGGCGGCATCGCTGGGCGGTGGAACGGCATCGCTGGGGCTGCTGTTTGGGACGATCGGCGCCAATATCCTGGATGTCCAGTTAAGCGCCCTGCAGAAAGATGGCAAGTTAAACATTCTTTCCAGCCCTTCCCTTGTGACACTGGATAATCAAACGGCCTCTACTGAAAATGGAGATGAAGTTCCAATTACCACGCCGGGCGCGGTAGGTGTTCCACCGACCGTCACTTGGAAGAAAGCCGGGTTGAGGCTGGAAATAACCCCCCACGTGATTGACGGGAAAAATATCAAGATGACGATACTTGTTAAAAAGGATGAGCTGGATTTTTCTCGGCAGGTGCAGGGCAATCCCGTTATCATCCAGAAAGAGACGAAGACGGACTTGGTCGTCTCAGACGGCGAGACCATCGTGATTTCCGGTTTGACCAAGCAGAAAAAGGATAACAGCATAAACGGGGTGCCCTGGTTAAAAGAGGTCCCCGTGCTGGGCTGGCTATTCAAGGGAGAAGAGAAGAGCGAGCTCATGGAAGAGGTGCTGATCTTTATTACTCCCAATATCATGAAACCGCAGGAAATGGCCGGAATTCAGACCGGGCCTTGAGAACCATGACTCATACATTCCGGTTCACTTCGGAGATTGAAACGCATATCATTGATCAGGCTGTGGTCAAGGAGACAGACATTATGAAATATCTGGCCAGATTTATTATGATGGCCTTCATGGCGGCCATGTTTTGGGGCCTTGCGGGCTGCGCTCCGGCGAATTACCAGAAAGGGATAAGGTACTATAAACCGGACGATGTCGCTGCGGCCGTCCGCGAACTGAAACCGCTTGCCGAACAGGGCAACGCCGAAGCCCAGTTCAATCTGGGTTCACTGTACTACCAGGGCTGGGGAGTGCCTCAGGATTACGGGGAAGCGACCCAATGGATGCGCAAGGCCGCCGAACAGGGCCATGTTTTCGCCCAGACCACTCTGGGCTCCATCCATGCCGAGGGCGTGCAGGGAGCGATACAAAAGGACTATCCCCAGGCGCTCATGTGGTTCATCTTCGCCGCGGCCCAGGGTGATATGGAGGCCATGGAATTCAGGGATACTATGGCGAACCGGATGACGCCGACGCAGATCGCGGAGGCGCAAAGGCTGGCCCGGGAATTCAAACCGCAGAATGTCTATACGAAATCGTTCCAGGAATTTAAGGCCCTCGGCGAGCAGGGGGATGCTGTCGCCCAGTTCAAAGTTGGATTAATCTATTACGGGGGACAGGGGGTTCCGCGCGATTACATCGAAGCCCTCAACTGGTTCAAGAAGGCCGCCCGGCAGGGCCATCCTCTGGCCCAGTATAATGCCGGCTACATGTACGAAAAAGGCGAGGGAACGCCGCAGGACTATGTGGAAGCGGCAAACTATTATCGCCAGGCGGCGAAGCGGGGAAATCGGCTGGCCCAGTATACCCTCGGTTACATGTATGAAAAAGGCCAGGGGGTGTTGCCGGACGAAATCCAGGCCCTGATGTGGTACAATCTGGCGGCGATCCAGGGGGAAGCCAAGGCCAAAGCGGCGCGGGACCGGGTCAACGTCTGGATGACGCCCGCGCAGGTCGCCGAGGCGCAGCGTCTGGCGCGCGAATTCAAGATCGTAGGAAAATAAGGTCGGCCTTTTATGGGTATGCGAAGGAGGATGGGTTATGCGTAAGTGTTCTCGTTTATCAGGACTACTCCTATGCATCTTGACGCTCTGCGTTTGTAGTTGCGGCGGCGGCGGCGGCAGCGCGGCCGATCCGATGGGGACGGGGACCGTGACCCTGACGGCCGATGCGACTGAGGTCCAGGCCGGCGGCTCCTGCACCCTGACGGCCACGGTGACCAATCAGACCGGTGAGAAGACCACAGTGCCGGTCATCGGGGAAAGGGTCTCCTTTTCCCTGTTGACGCGCAACGGCGGGACCCTTGCGGCCGCGAGTGACAGGACGGGCAGCGGCGGTGTCGCCACGGCGATCTATACGGCGGGCAACAACCTCTCCCAGGATGTGATCCGCATCACCACCGATGTCGGGGCGACGGCATCCATTACCATTACGAAAACGGGCGGCATCGCTGGCGCGCGGATTTCTTCGCTGGTGGCTTTGCCTACGACGGTTGCCGCCGATCAGACCAGCGTCATCACGGCCACGGTAACCGATGGGAACAGCAACCCTATGCAGGGTGAAACCGTTACGTTCACGCTTCCGGTGAACGAAAGCAGCGCCGGCTTCGTCAATGCCGCCGGCGTTTACGTCTCGTCCGTTTCGGTCAACACCGACGCCAGCGGCAATGCCGTTGCGATCTATCTGGCGGGGAGCAGCTCCCCGCTAACGGCGGTGTACGACACCGTCCGGGGCGCCTTGGCGAACGGTTCCGGCAATGCGGTGGTCATCACGCGCAGCGCCGGGACAGCGCCGCCGCCAACGACGGATCTGTCGGTCACGCTTGCCACCAATCCCTCTACCCCATCGGTCCCCGCTGGGGGGACGATCATCATCACGGCGACCGTCGCCGGCGACAATAAATCCGGCGCGGCCGTAACCTTCTCCCTCCCGGTGAACCACAGCGGGGCGAGTTTCATCAACACGAGCGGGACCAGCGTCGCTTCGATCACGATTACGGCCGGCGGCAGCGGCATCGCGACGGCCATCTATCAGGCGGGGTCCACGTCGCCGGGCACCGAGGTCCAGGATACGATCCAGGCCGTCCTGACCAACGGCGCGAACGCCGCGGTCATCCTCACCCGGACGTCGGCCACGACGTCGTACTATGCGGTGACCATCGTCCCATCGGAAACTTCCGTGACGGCGGGACAGGTCAGCATCATCACCGCCACCGTGACCGTCAGCGGAACCACACCCGGACCCGCCGGCGGCGTACCGGTGGCCTTCACGCTGCCGGTCAACAGCAGCAACGCGTCTCTGTCCGCGGCGACCGCGACGACGGACAGCAGCGGCAAGGCGGTCGTGATCTATCAGCCGGGGACCACAAATCCGACGCTGACCGTTCAGGATACGGTCCAGGCGGCCGTCGGCACGGCGGCGAGCGCCGTGGCGATCACGAGGGTCGGCTCGGCGACGTCGGCGTTCAGGATTACCGTCAAGGCGGATCCCCCGACTCTGTCGACTACTACTTCAAACAGCGTTGTAACGGCAAATGTGTTGAACAATCTGGGAACGGCGGTCAGCGGCGTGACAGTCACATTTACATCTTCTGGTTCTGCTGGTTCGGTGCCGGTTGGTTCGACGGCGATAACGGACGGGAGCGGAAACGCGGTGGTTATCTATACAGGTGCTGGTTTAGCAAAAGCAACGGGAGTTGTCACAGCCAGCATCACGATCGATGGAAATATATATACCGCTGCCGTGGTTATAACTAACCCGTAACGGTTACAATCAAAGAGGCGATCATTTCAACGGCTACCGTCGGGTTCCCCGCCCATCCGGGCGGGGAACCCGACGGACCGATTTCGGAAGATTTCTGCAGACGGCTCTTTTCCCCTCTCCCGCCTGGGCGATGAACCTGCCGGACGGACTGCCGGGGGTCCCTGCGCGCATTTTTGTTTACCCCTCCCTCGCCCATACGGGCACAGAACCTGCGGCGGTCTCGATCGCCATTCCAACGCGATGAGAATGACATGTGGGCATTTTTACTCAGGCAACAATATATTTCAAAGTCGTCATTCCCGCGAAAGCGGGAATCCAGAACGGGACTGGATGCCGGATCAAGTCCGGCATGACAATCTTATACATGTTTACTTGCCGGAGTAATAAGTTCGAAGAGACGGTTCTCCCTCCCCCGTCCGGGGGAGGGAGCTATCCGTAACGAAGTGGATTCCCGGATCTGTCCGAAATGTCGGGGAATCACGGAAATCATCCGTTTGCTCGAAGATCCGTTGATCATCCGAGCCATCCTCAACATCACAAAATGTCACCGCCGAAGGTGTAGGGGATTTTTCGCTCTTGACACGCTCTTGAGGGCTGTGTTAGCGTTCAATCCAAATTCGGCCGTGATTCGCTAACATACTGGAAATATTGAATAGAAGATGATCTATGGATGACCAGGAACTCTACCCTAAAGGGCTCGAGCAGGAGCGGAAGTTGTTTCTGCTCCAGGCGGAGACGTACCTCGATCAGAAAGATGACGAAACGGTCTTGAGCCTGGCCCAGGCGAGGCTGAAACGGACCCCGGGGGATCTGGACGCCCGCATCGTGATCTGCCGTGTCTGGCTCCGGCAGGGGAGGATCGACGAGGCCAGGGACATGCTCCAGGAAATGGAGGAAATCATCGCGAGCCTCTCTCAGATCTATGTCTGTATGGGCGACATCTGCATGAAAAAGGGGATGCGGGAAGCCGCGGAGGATTATTACGGAAAATTCAAGGTCCTCAATCCCGGTGCGCCCCTGGCTCGGGATATGTCGGAGAGGCTCAAGGGCATCGAAGAACTTCACGGAACAAATACGGAAGGGGAAACGGAAGGGGACGCCGGGATTCCCCCCGACTTCCAGACGGTGACCCTCGCCGAACTCTATATCCGGCAGGGTCATCTCCGGCCGGCCGAGGAGGTCCTGGAGAAGATTGTCGGGCAGGAGCCGCAAAACGAGCAGGCGGCCGGACTACTTCAGGAAGTCCGCGACCGGATTCTTGGGAAGGCGTCCGTGCAGCGGTATGCGGGGGTCATCGCCGAGCTTTCCCGCTGGCTGGACAATATCGGCAGGGTGCGCGGCCATGCGGCATGATCCTTTACCCTGCGCGGATCGGGTGGGCCGTCTGCATTCGGGATTTCCGGAAACGGACGCCCTGCTCATTCTAAGTGAAAAGAATATCCGCTATCTGACCGGTTTCACCGGCGGCGACGGGGCGCTGATGGCCGGTCCGGACTGGCTGAAGCTCCTCGTGGACGGGCGGTATGTGACCCAGGCGCGGGCCGAAGCCCGTGGTGTGGAGGTCTTTGAATTTCGCAATCGGGTCGACGGGATTGCAGCGGTGGTCCGTGAGCGCGCGATCGGAGAGATTGGTTTCGAGTCCCCGGCTTTCACTGTGGAGGAATACTTCAAACTGCAGGAGAGGCTTCCGGAGGCGACGCTTCGGCCTCTTCCCAAGGATTTCGAATTCCTCCGGGCCGTCAAGGATGAGTCGGAGATCGACCGGATCCGGGAGGCGGCGCGGATCGCCGGGGAGGCCCTCGCTGCGGTCCGGGAGATGATCCGGCCGGGCGTCCGGGAGAAGGAGATCGCCCTCGAACTGGAATACCGGATGCGCCGCGACGGGGCGGAACAGGTTTCCTTTGAGACGATCGTCGCGGCGGGGGCCAATTCGGCCCTTCCCCATGCGACGCCGGGGCGCCGTGCGATCGCGGATGGGGATTGCGTGCTGATTGACTATGGCGCGGTCTGCGACGGGTACCATTCGGATGAGACCTGTACGTTTATTGTGGGGCGCGCCTCGGAACGTCAACGGGAGGTTTACCGGCTCGTACTGGAGGCCCATGACCGGGCGATCCGGGCGATCCGGGCGGGCGTTTCCTGCGCGGAGATCGACCGCATCGCCCGGTTGTGTCTGGTCGAGGCGGGGCTGGGGGTTTTGTTCTCTCACGGCGCCGGCCATGGCGTGGGGCTGGATGTCCATGAGGCGCCGCGTTTGGCCGCAGGCAGGGAGGAGATTCTCCGGGCCGGCATGGTGGTCACCGTCGAGCCGGGGGTCTATCTACCCGGCGTCTGGGGGATCCGGATCGAGGATACGGTTCTCGTGACGGAAGAGGGCTGCGAAATCTTGACGCGGACCTCCAAGGACCTTACAATGATATAGGGTGCAGGCGAAAATTCTCAAGAACAGGATGCCATGATATGAAATCAATTCCGGATGATCTTCTGTACAGTCGGGAGCATGTCTGGGTGCGGGTGGAGGGGGATCTGGCCACCATCGGGATCACGGACCATGCCCAGGAGAAATTAGGAGAGATCCTTTCGCTGGATCTTCCCGGGGCCGATTCCTATGTGGAACGGGATGAGCCGTTCGGCACCATCGAATCAGCGAAGGCGGCGATCGAGCTCATCTCGCCGATCAGCGGGGTGGTCATCAGCGTCAACGAGGACATTACGGATGAGATCGGGGTCATCAACAGCGATCCCAATGAAACCGGGTGGATGATCATCGTGGATCTGGAGGATCCGACAGAGTTGGATGACCTCCTGAATGCGAGAGGTTATCACGAGTTCTTGATTCAGGAAGCGGAGGTCGATTGACCCGCCGTGGAGGTATGGAGGATTCTTCCTTTCCAAAAGGCCGGCGCCGTGGAGAACATGGCCGTCGATGAGGCCGTCTTCCGGGCGAGCATCCGCAAAAAGGCCCCCCCGACGCTTCGTTTCTACGGCTGGCGGGTTCCTGCCCTCTCCATCGGCTGCTTTCAGGATTATGAAAAAGAGGTCGACGGTGAGGCCTGCCGGAAGTTCGGCGTGGATATCGTCCGGCGTCCGACGGGCGGGAAGGCCGTCCTGCATGAACAGGAACTGACTTATGCCGTGATCGCCGGCGGGGATTCGCCCCTCTTCCCTCCGGATATCCTGAAAACCTATCGCGTGATCAGCGGTTGTATTGCGAAAGGACTGGCCGAAGTCGGCATCCGGGCGGAGATGGAGGCGGACGGAAGGCGGGCGCCGGACGGGACGCTCCGTTCCTCTTGCTTTTCCTCCCCTTCCCGCTACGAGCTCCTCGTCGGCGGACGGAAAATCTGCGGATCCGCGCAGATGCGGTCCCACGGCGTCTTCCTGCAGCACGGGTCGCTGCTCCTGGCGTTTGATCCCCTCCGGACCTGCGCCGTCATGCTGCCCCACCGGGATGGGGAAAGAGATGCCGATCTCCTGCGGAATGCGGTTACCTCCATCCGGGAGCAGGCGGGGCCGGCGGTCGACGAGGAAATCCTCTGCCGTGTTCTCCGGGAGGGATTCGAACAGGTGTTGGGCATCCGGCTCCGGGAAGGGCCATTGACGCCGGAGGAGGAGGAGCTCAGGAACGAACTGATGATGAAGAAATACGGCAGCGAGGGCTGGAACAGGGAAGGGAGAAAAAGCGAATGGATATCCGGTCTTTGATCAAAGAGGAGCTCCTCGCCCAGAAGGCCTATGCGGTGGAGAATGCCGCCTGCCCGGTCAAGCTGGATGCCAACGAGAATCCGCTGGCGATTCCCGGACCTCTCCGGGAGCGGTTCGCGGCCCGGCTCGCCTCCGTTTCCCTGAACCGTTATCCCGAGGCCGGTTCCCCCACGCTGGTCGCCCGCTTCGCGAAGGTCTTCGGTGTCGGGGGGGATCAGGTCGCCCTCGGCAACGGGTCGGACGAACTGATCCAGATTCTCTGCACGGCCGTCGCCCGGCCCGGGGCGGAGGTCATGATCCCGATTCCCACCTTTGCCATGTACCGGATCGCAGCCCGGAACGCCGGCTTGAAGGTCGCGGCGATTCCGCTCGACGGGGAGTTCGATCTCGATCTCGCGGCCATGCGGGAGCGGATCGCGGCGCATCCCCCCGCCGTGACCTTTCTCGCCTGGCCCAACAACCCGACGGGTAACTGTTTCCGCCGCGACCGGATCGAGGCGATCCTCCGGGAATCTCCGGGAATCGTGGTCGTCGATGAGGCCTATTTTCATTTTTCCGGGCAGACCTTCCTGCCGCTCCTCGGCGGGCATGAAAACCTGGTCATCCTCCGGACCCTCTCCAAGGTGGGGTTCGCCGCGATGCGGATCGGCCTCCTCATCGGCCCCTCGGCGCTGATTCACGAGCTCGACAAGGTGCGACTTCCCTACAACCTGAACGCCATGTCGCAGGCGGCCGCCGGATTCTATCTCGACCACGAGGGGACCTTTCTGAAGCAGGCGGAGGAGATCCGCCGCTGGCGCGGCGAGCTCTTCGCGGCGATGAAAACGATTCCGGGAATTCATCCCCGGCCGACGGATGCAAATTTTATTTTTTTTCATTGCGATTTTGATGCGGATCGCGTATACACGAAACTGATGGAGTGGGGTATCCTGATCAAGAACTTCAACACCCCCGGGACGATGAGAAATTTCATGCGCGTCACGGTGGGAACCCGCGAAGAAAACGGCAGGTTTATAGAGGTGTTGCAGGACATTATAGCAAAGTAAGGAGCGTGGTCCACATATAGGCAACAATCCAGGGTAGTTTACGGCACGCAACCATCAGTGAGGCGCCGTACTGCCCTTTTTTTGCGCCGGTTTTTTATCGGAGATGGGTCGGCTTATGAAAATGATGCTGGTACTGGAGGATGGGAGTTCTTTTTCAGGGGAGTCGTTCGGGGCGGAAGCGGAGGTCTGCGGCTGGGTCCACAACGATTACGGCGTCGTCGGGTATCAGGAAACGTTGACCGATCCCGACAATCGCGGGATGCTGGTGAACATGACCTATCCCCTGATCGGAAATTACGGCGTCAACGCGGAGGACGGGGAGTCCGACCGCGCACAGGCATCGGCACTCCTGGTCCGAGAGCGGAGCCGGATCGTCAGCAACTGGCGCGCGGAAGGTTCTCTAAGTGATTGGATGAAGGAGCGGGGCGTCGTGGGGATGGACGGGGTGGATACGCGGACCCTTGCCCTCCGGCTGCGGGATCGCGGCGAAATGCGGGGTGTGATTGCCCCGGCCGCGTTGCCGGTCGCGGAACTCCTAAGTAAGGTCCGGGCCTATACCCTGAAGGGCGCAAGCAAAGTCCCTTTGGCGCCGGAACTGATCCGCGGCGCGGTCAGCGGGGACACGATGCGGCATCATGTCCCCGTTTCTGGATTCACGGAGGATGGGCGGTATCGCGTCGTCGTCTGGGATCTTGGCATCCGGCGGAGCTGCATCGCGCAGCTCGAAGCGGGCGGCTGTCAGGTGGTCCGCGCGCCCTTCATGGTCTCCTGGGAGGAGATCGGCGCCCTGAGACCGGAAGGTGTCCTGATCTCCAATGGTCCAGGGGATCCGCGGGATCTGGCGGAGACGGCCGCGCAGATCCGGAAGGCCCTCGGGAAGTTGCCCATGATCGGTGTGGCGCTGGGCTGCCAGCTTCTCGCCCTGGCGGGTGGCGGCCGGATCGGGGCGCTGAAAACCGGTCACCACGGCGTCAACTATCCGGTCCGGGAGGCGGCAACCGGCCGGGATGCGATCACGAGCCAGAACCACCGCCTCGTGATCGATGCCGGATCGCTTGCGGGGACGGATTTTCGCGTTTCGCACGTGAACCTGAACGACGGCAGTGTCGAAGGGATCGCGGCGGAGGGGCTGGAGGCGACCGGGGTGCAGTTCATCCCCCTGTTTACGGATGACGGAGCGCCGGGCGCGCCGTTTGCGGAGTTCATCCGCCGGATGGAACGGCGCCGGAAGGCCGGGGCGTAGCCGTTTACGGAATGACGTAAATATTTCCTCAACAGGACGGGAACGAAATCATGCCGAAGCGAGAAGATTTGAAGAAGATACTGATTGTGGGTTCGGGTCCGATCATCATCGGCCAGGCCTGCGAGTTCGACTATTCCGGATCCCAGGCGTGCAAGGCCCTCAAGGAAGAAGGGTACTTCGTCATCCTCATCAACTCGAACCCGGCGACGATCATGACCGATCCGGGCATGGCGGACCGAACCTATATCGAGCCGATCACGCCGGAGTTCGTGGAGAAGATCATCGCCCGGGAGCGGCCGGACGCCATCCTGCCCACCCTGGGCGGCCAGACCGGTCTCAACACGGCGGTCTTCCTCGCCAGAGCCGGTGTTTTTGAAAAGTACGGGGTGGAGGTCCTGGGCGCCTCTGCGGAGGCGATCTCCCGTGCGGAGGACCGGGGACTCTTCAAGACGGCCATGCAGGAGATCGGGATCGGCGTTCCCGAGAGCGGGATCGCCATCACCGTCGAGGAGGGGATGGCCATCGGCCTTTCCATCGGGTTCCCCCTGATCCTCCGGCCGGCCTTCACCCTCGGCGGGACGGGCGGCGCCATCGCCTACAACAAGGAAGAACTCCGGGAATCCCTGGGAAAGGCCATCGAGTACAGCCCGGTCGGCCAGGTCCTTGTCGAGCGGTCCGTCCTCGGCTGGAAGGAGATCGAGTTCGAGGTGATGCGGGACTGCGCGGACAACGTGATCATCATCACCTCGATGGAGAACGTCGATGCAATGGGGGTCCACACGGGGGACAGCGCCGTCGTAGCGCCGGCCCAGACCCTGACGGCCCGGGAATACAGCCATTTGACGGCCCTCTGCCGGAAGGTCATCCGGAAGATCGACGTGACCGGGGGCGGGGTGAACATCCAGTTCGCCGTGAACCCGGACAATGGCGAGGTGGTCATCATCGAGGTCAACCCGCGCCTCTCGCGGAGTTCGGCCCTCGCCTCCAAGGCGACCGGTTTCCCCATCGCCCGCGTGGCGACGAAGCTGGCCGTGGGATTCACCCTCGACGAGGTGAAAAATGATATCACCGGAAAGACCTCGGCCCTCTACGAACCGACGATCGACTACTGCGTTTTCAAGGTGGCCCGCTTCACCTTCGAGAAGTTTCCGACGGCCGACCCGACGCTCAACACCTCGATGAAGGCCGTGGGCGAGGCGATGTCGATCGGACGGACCTTCAAGGAGGCGTTCCAGAAGGGGCTCCGCTCCCTGGAGACGGGGCGCTTCGGGTTCGGCGCCGACGGGAAGGATGTGAACCCCCTTCCCGAACGGGAGAAGATCCGGGAGAAGCTGCTCATCCCGAACGCGGAGCGCTTCTTCTATATCCGCTACGCCTTCCAGAAAGGGATGACGATCGACGAGATCTTCGAGCTCACGCGGATCGACCGCTGGTTTCTGGCCAACATGAAGGAGCTCTTCGACCTGGAGCAGGAACTCGCCGCCTGCCGCTTTCGCGGAGAAAAGGGGGAGCGGAAGGGCTGGATGGACGCCTTCCCCGCGGGGTTGCTGAAACAGGCCAAGGAGTACGGTTTCTCCGACGTTCAACTGGCGCGGATCCTCGGCACGGACGAGGCCCTGATCCGGCGGATGAGAAAGAAACGGGGGATTTCCCCGGTCTTCAAACTGGTCGACACCTGCGCCGGCGAGTTCACCGCCGAGAAGCCCTACTATTATTCCACCTATGAAAAGGTCGAGGAGAGCGTCCGGAGCCCGAAGCCCAGGGTGATGATCCTGGGCGGCGGTCCCAACCGGATCGGCCAGGGGATCGAGTTCGACTACTGCTGCGTCCACGCCTCGCTCGCGCTCAAGGAGATGGGCTACGAGAGCATCATGGTCAACTCCAACCCGGAGACGGTGAGCACCGACTACGACACGTCCGACAAGCTCTACTTCGAGCCCCTGACCCGGGAGGATCTCCTCAACATCGTGGAGCGGGAGAAGCCCGAAGGGGTGATCGTCCAGTTCGGCGGACAGACGCCGCTGAATCTCGCCGTGCCCCTGGAGAAGGCGGGGGTCCCCATCTGGGGCACCACGCCCGACAGCATCGACCGGGCGGAGGACCGCAAGCGGTTCCAGGCCCTCCTGAAGAAGCTGAACCTCATCCAACCGGAGAATGGGACGGCCCGCTCGTTCGAGGAGGCGAGAAAGGTGGCAGGAAGGATCAGCTATCCCGTCATCGTCCGGCCCTCCTACGTTCTGGGCGGGAGGGCGATGGAGATCGTCTATGACGACGAGGCCCTGGAGGAGTTCATGAAGAAGGCGATCCGGGTCTCGCCGGAGCACCCGATTCTGATCGACAAGTTCCTCGAGGATGCGATCGAGATCGACGTGGATGCCATCTCCGACGGCGAGACGACGGTCATCGGCGGGATCATGGAGCATATCGAGGAGGCGGGGATCCATTCGGGGGACAGCGCCTCCGTCATCCCTCCCTTCACGCTGGATGCGAAGCTGCAGAAGACCATCGCGGAGAACACCTACGCCCTGGCGAGGGAGCTCCAGGTCAAGGGGCTGATGAACATCCAGTACGCGATCCGCAACGATGTGGTCTATGTCCTGGAGGTGAACCCCCGCGCGTCGCGGACGGTCCCCTTCGTGAGCAAGGCGACCGGCGTGCCCCTGGCGAAGCTCGCCACGCAGGTCATGGCCGGCCGGACGCTCAAGGAGCTGAACTTCACAAAGCAGGTCGAGGTCCGCCACGTGGCGATCAAGGAGTCGGTCTTTCCCTTCGCCAGGTTCGCGGGGGTGGACGCCATCCTCGGCCCGGAGATGAAATCGACCGGGGAGGTGATGGGGATCGATACGGCCTTCGGCCGGGCCTTCGCCAAGTCGCAGATCGCGGCGGGGACGCTTCTGCCCAAAGCGGGGAAGGTGTTCGTCAGCGTGACGAACAAGGACAAAAGGCAGATCATCTTCATCGCCAAAGAGTTGGGACATTTAGGTTTTGAGATCCTGACGACGGCGGGGACCGGCGCCGTGCTCAAAAACAACGACGTGGCGGTGACGGTCCTTCCCAAACTGGCGGAGGGGAGGCCCAACATCGTCGATCTCATGAAGAACCGGGAGGTTGCCATGATCGTTATCACCTCCAGCGGCAAGAAACCGCGGGTGGATACCGGCATCATCCGGTCGACGGCGGTCCGCCACAGCGTGCCGCTGATCACGACCATCTCCGCCGCCCAGGCGGCGGTCAACGCGATCGAGGCGATGCTGAAGGGGGAAAGCCGTGTGAAGACGATTCAGGAGTATCACAGCGAAATTAAATCATATCAATCCTAAACATCGGTTAGAAAAGGAGAAGGAATTTGGAAGTAAAAGTATTCGACAATGATGTGGAAAAGGCCTTGAAGATCCTCAAGAACAAGCTTTCCAAGAGCGGTCTGTTCAAGGAACTTAAACTGCGGCGCGCCTATGAGAAACCCTCTGTGAAGAAGAAGAGAAAGACCATCGAGGCGCGCCGGAGACTGGCGAAGGTCCAGCGGCGCAAGGTCTCTTAAAAAAGTTTACGGATCAGGAATCGGCCGGATCGCAGGAGCGGTCCGGGAACAGGGGGGAAGGATCAGGGTTTGCACCTCACATTCTTGGGTGGCCTTCCCCGGGCGGAGGTGTGTCACATGGCCGAAAAGCAGTATGTTGTGGATGCCCTGTCGATCGAGGAATCCTGGCGCGTCTTCCGGATCATGGCCGAGTTTGTCGAGGCCATCGAGACCCTCTCTGGGGTCAAGAACGCCGTGAGTATCTTCGGCTCGGCGAGAACGAAGCCCGACGACCCCTATTACCAGAAGACGGAACTCCTCGCCCGGCGCCTCGTCGAAAAGGGCTTCGGCGTCATCACGGGCGGGGGACCCGGCGTCATGGAGGCGGCCAATAAAGGTGCCGCGGAGGCCGGCGGGCAGTCGGTGGGGATGAACATCCGCCTGCCCCTCGAGCAGAAACCCAATCCCTACGCCAATGTCAGCATCGACTACAAGTATTTCTTCATCCGGAAGGTGATGTTCGTCAAGTATGCCGTGGCCTATGTGATCCTGCCCGGCGGCTTCGGGACGATGGACGAGCTCTTCGAGGCGCTGACCCTCATCCAGACGAAGCGGATCAAGAGCTTTCCCGTCATCCTCATGGGAAGCGAATACTGGAAGGGGCTTTTCGACTGGCTCCGCAAAACGATGCTCCGCGACAACAAGATCTCTCCGGAGGATCTGGAGCGCTTCCAGATCCTCGACGATCCGGACGAGGCCGTGAAGCACATCCAGAAGTACGTCATCGTATAGAAAGGGAATTCTCCCGAAAGCGGCGCGGAAATGCATCAAAAACGTAAGGCGCGAAACCCCTCACGCCTGACCGATTTTTATTGATCCTATGGCTCTTCACGACGACGATACCAGTCGGGGCGCCTCCCTGGAGGCGGTCCTTGCCGAGCTGAAGCGGGGGAAGGCCGTTCCCTGCTATCTCCTCTATGGGGAAGAGGAGTTCCGCCTCCGGGACACCCTCGACAAGATCACGGCGGCGCTGATCCCCGACGCCCGGGACCGCGAACTCAATCTCTTCGTGACGGACGGCGAGCACGAGGATGTCAGCTCCCTCTGCGAATCCCTCATCACGCCGCCCCTCCTCCCCGGACGCAAGGTGGTCGTCGTCCGGGAGACCTGCCTTTTTCAGTCGAAAACCCTCACGCCTCTCATCGCGCGGATCCGGGAGCGGCTTGAACCGGACCCCGCCCGGGCGGCGGCGGATTTCATGCAGTTCCTGACGCTGACGGGAATGCAGTTAGACGACCTTAGGGACGGCGGCTGGCGGAAGATCGATGACGACGCCTGGCGGAGAATCGTTCCCGATGATGGCGGCGAGGGCCGGGAGACCTGGCTTCCCAGGGCCGTGGAACTCTGTGTGAGCCGCGGCGCCGTTCTGGTCCAGGAAAAGACGGAGGAGGAGACCGACCGCCTGGAACGGGTCCTGGCCGGGGGGATGCCGGAGGGGAATCACCTCATCCTGACGGCCGAGAAGGTGGACCGGCGGAAAAGGCTCTTCAAGGCCGTTTCATCCGTGGGGCATATCCTGACCTTCGCAAAGATCAAGGGGGAGGCGAGGCAGCAGCAGGTCTTGATGGAGATGGCCGCCGGGCTCCTGGAGGGCCGGGGAAAACGGCTCTCCTCCGGCGCCTGGGCTGCCCTAGGGCAGAAGACCGGCTTCAGCCTTCGGGAGTCGCGCGGGGCGATCGAGAAGTTGATCACCTATGCGGGGGAGAAGGCGGTCATCGAGGCGGCGGATGTGGAGGCCGTCATCGGCCGGACGAAAGAGGAGACCGTTTTCGATCTGACGGGGGCGCTCACCGCAAGAAACCTGACGGCCGCCCTCCGGGCGCTGAAAGACCTTCTCGACCAGGGAAGCCCCCCCCTGATGATCATGGCCATGATTACGCGGGAGATCCGTTTCCTCCTCCATGCGAAACTCCTGCTCGCCTCCGGGCGCCTGAAGGCCTTCAGCGCGAACATGGACTACGGCCGTTTTCAGAAGGCGGTTTATCCCTCCCTCAAGCAGGGGACCGGCGAGGGGGAGGAGCAGGTCGATCTCGTCTCGCAGCACCCGTACGTCGTCTATCAGGCCCTGAAGAACGCGGGCCGGTTCACCCGCTCCGAGCTGGCCGGTTCTCTGGAGATGCTGGTCCGGATCGATCTGGCGCTCAAGTCCACGGGACAGGAGCCCCGCCTCCTTCTGGAGCGCTTCCTGCTAGCCGTCTGCAAAGTGAACACATGATAAGTCTTTGCGCAATGGATGTTGCTATTTCGGTTGTCGACTTCTGTTTGAATATTCACCTTGACAAATAGAACGTACGTTCTAAAATAGACGGCCTGTTTCCCTCGGAGGTGAGGAATCATGGCCGCCCCGGTCGTCGTTTATAAGCCCCGCAATCCACAGGCTACCGATTATTATCGCTGTGTTGAAGATCATCTGGAAACCTTTTTCCAAGTCTATGAGAAACGGTTTGAGCGGACCTACGGATTCTTCCGTCCCTATCTCCAGAAGGTCATTTACCGTTATCTTGATTGCGGCGATCTGCACAATGGCTTTGCCCGGGTGAAATGTAAAGACTGCAACCACGAGTATCTTCTTGCCTTTTCCTGCAAGCGCCGTCATTTTTGTCCCTCCTGTCACCAGAAGCGGGTGGTGGAATTCGGGGAACTCATACTGCTTAAAGCCGATATTCCAGGGTGAGAAATGCAGATCTGGCAGGCGCCGGGTCACTCGCCTTGAATATATTATTGAGAGAGAGTGACAGCAGTACGTGTTTTTTAAAGGGTTCCCACATTGCCAGGAGGTTCGTTGTCCAATAGCCGGATAATTTAGTCGTGTTCGAGTAGTCCGCAAATTGAGGACCGGCATAGGTGGAGGAAAGAAGGACTTTCACATACGCAGGCGAGACCCATACCAGCCCGCCGTTGAGCAAGTGCCTTGGCACGCCCGGGGCCGTGAGTCCCTCGAAGGCATTTCCTGTTTCCTTGCTTTCGTTGTACCGATAGCGCAGGAAGAGACCGGTCTGTTTTCCCAGAAGCGCATTCACAGAGGCCATGAGACTTGTCGTCGAGAGTTCTCTTTTCGGAAACCCCTCTCCCGGCTCCGGGTCGCTGGAATTGACTTTCTCGATCCCTATCGCCGTAAACAACCTGCCGGACCATCTCGATTCGACCCTCGCCTGATAATCGGTAAGACGCGAACCCTGCAGGGCAAGGCTGTCGTCAACAACAAGTCCTGCAGCGCCTACAGGCGCCAGGGTCCCGCTGGAGACCTTATCGACCATACTCTGAAAGGCAACCCGGAGTGTATGATTTTCAAAAACCTTCACCGCAGTCCCCAGCCGCGGATAGAGCCGGTCCGCCTGGTTGTTATCGTCGTGGAAGGACTCGAAAAAAACTCCCCCCTCGACAAGCCACACTTTTGACAATTTCCACCGGTCCGAAAGGTAGGCGGTCACAAACCTGCCCTTTGTGTTGAACTCATCCGTTCCCACCTCAGATGTCAGCAACGGAAACTCGTATAAGATTCCTGCCCTGTTCTTAATAAATTCCTCATAGAAGTCCAGGGTACCTGCCTCGCTTATCCTGTTAAGGACTAAAGTTCTCTTTGAACGAAAAGGGACATACTCGATCCCGTAGGTAAACTCTTGGTCTTCCCCGATGGCAAGCAGATGCCTCGACTGAAAGAGAAGAGTTTCATTCATCGTTTTGTCCGAATGCCTCAGATCGAGATCGACAATCGCAGGAAAGGCTGAGGACAAGCGGGGTATTCCCCTGCTCTCAAACGTTCCTGTTGAGTCGGTGGCAAGAGATATCGCAGGACCCCCAAATATTGCGGTAAGGTCGTATACGCCTTTCTGGAAGAAGTCCTTGGTAAGCTGCGTATCAAATCCTGCAGCGATAAAAGACATCTGGTTGTTGGTCAGGCCTGTCCCGAATGGATCAGCATTCAACAGTTCAAATTTGGTTTTATCGTAGGCGGCCCTCACCAGGAGATCGTTCTTCGGTCCGAATCTGTGGTGATACCCGAGATCGATATCCAGGTTGGAGGTTTTCAACCGGTCGTCCGGATCAGGATTTGTTTTCGAACCCGGCTGACCGCTCTGATTATGGCCCGCAGAAATTCCCACGTTGAAGCCGTTATCATAGTCAGGTTTTATTCCCATTCCATAATTCAGACTATACCCTCTCGAAAAACCGTTTTCGGTTGCTCCGGCATCATTCTGCGCCTGAAGCGACAGCGAGTATGCAATCTCCCACGGCTTTCTGACATACCCCTGCGCCAGAGCGCTGTAAGGGTCCTTAGGGTCAAGCGTCTCCGCAAGGCCGATCTCGTCCAGTGCCCGAGAAATGGCGTCCTGCTGGTAGTATGCGATGGAGAGGAACGTATGGGGTTGAGCGAACCGGGGTTCGATAACACTCGATTTAAGGAAATACCGGATCGCTTCCTCCGTCTTTCCCTCTTTCAGGGCCGCGAGCCCCTGGCCGTTCAAGGCCACATAATTTGCAGGGTCGAGCTCGACCGATCTTTCGTAATCCCTTTTTGCATTGTCCAATGCCTCTGTGACGTTATAAAGCATACCTCTGTTAGACCATACCATCGAGGCGCGCGGGGTCCGCCTCCAGGGCAAGGGAGAGTTCTTCTCCTGCCTGCGTAAAATATCCCTGGTCCATCTTCAGCAGGGCCAGCCCGTTCCTCGCCGAGACATTACCTGGGTCAAGGTCAATCGCCTTCCTGAATGCCTCTTCAGCCTCCCTTCCTTTAATAGTATCCCCCAAGCTCTGAATAGGCATTGGAAGAGGCAGGATTTAGCTTAAGCGCAGTTTCTATGAAAGCTCTCGCCTTCGCTCCTTCATCCGTCACGAGATAAAACGCGGCGCGGATTAAGGGGAATCTCTCGTCATCCGGATATCTGGCCTCATATTCCGACGAGATCTCTATCGCTCTCGCGAAGTTGCCGAGGAATGCCTGGAAAACAGCCCTCACAACTCCCGCAACGGGTGAGGCATTCTTTTCCGCCGCATTATTGATAAGCTCTTCGGCCTTACCTAACTCTCCCCGGCCGATGTGTACTCCCGCCATGCCCAGGAGGACGTCTCTTATTTCCCCTTCCCTGCATTCTCCGACGGCCCGGCCGAGATACTCTGCAGCCTTCTCTGTCTCGCCTTTGTCCAACGCAAGGAGACCCCTGAAGGTCAGGGCTTTACAATTCACAGGATCTGAGACGAGAATTTCGTCAAATAGCCTGAGACTCTCCCATCTGTCCTTCAGATCAAAGAGTAGACCCGCAAGAAAAAGTTTCGTCCGAAGATCGGCAGGGTCTTTCGAGGCTTTCTCTCTAACCGAGGGCAGGGCCTTGAGCGCTTCACCTCTCCGGTGGGAATAAAAGGGGAGCAATCCGGGGATATCCATCGGATAGGAAATAACCCACTGCACCCTGTCTTTCGGACTCACGAGCACAGTCTTCAGGGGAGGCTTGCCGATTGTGGCGATAGCCTGCTCGCCCGAGCTTACGATGACCCTTCCGTAATCGTTGTAAAACTCGATGCTTCCTCTCAGCACCGTTAGATATGCTGCCCCCTTTTCATCCACCGCTATATCCCAGTCGGTACCGCGAATCGCGGCAGTGGCGGACGGAGTCTCTATCCTTAGCTCTTCGGAAACTGATTTGGCCCTGCTCCATATCTCGCCTGACTCAAACCCGAGGACGGTCCTCTTCCTGTCCGGGGCCTTCCGGACCTCTTTTATAGCAAGGGTAGTTCTATGATGGATCTTTATCTGGTATCATCCGCAAAAAGGACCGACATCTTTCCGTAATTGCCCGTTTTTATGAGATCCCCTGATGTCAGGGCCTGCTGACGTACCGCTTCAAACCATGCCTGCCCTTTCATGAAATTGACCCACCCGTCTCCCTGGACTGCGATGATCTCCGCCTCCCGCGTTACATCGGGCCGCTGGACCGGCTTTGCAGCGGTTGAAATACCTGGAATACAGATAATCATTGAAATGAAGGCCAAAAGCAGAATCCTGATCCATGAGTACATTTGTAGGTCTCCTTTCTCACGGTCTGTGCGCATGACAATATTAAGAGATATCTCGTTTTTTCTCCCGTCTTCCATAGAAATCCCATCATAAACCGCGGATAATGTCAATAATATTGATGACCTCGTTAAAAGTCGCCAAACGGACCTTTTTGAAAATTTGCAGTCACCTAATTCAGGTACTTACAAACCGAAAAATGGCGAATTCTGACTTTTGACGAGAACATCAATATTAGGGCTTAAATATTCACCTGTTGTGATACAATTTCCTTGACATACAGGATGCCTTTCCGTATCCTCAACTTAAGCAAAAGCAAATTCTTATCAGTTTATTTTTCCTCCTTTTGTTCAATAAAAAAGCCGCATACCCTTTCGGGTTGCGGCTTTCAAGAAGCTCTTATTAAATTTTTAAAAACTTACTTACAGTTGGGAATACCCCTTCGATTTCATACATGCGGTACGACAAGTGCCAAAAAGAGGAACATTAAATTGATTTAATGGCCCCTCGGTACCACCACTGCCGCACTGTTTTCCACATGCAACTACGACCGAGTCAGAAGCAAGTGCACCGTTTGTATCCTTCCATTGGACACCCGCACATCCGCTTAAACCGATAATAATAAATAGCAAAAACATCCCTTTAATTTTGTTGCTCATGGCAATCTCCTTTGTGTGTGAGGTTTTCTTAATTTCTGCAAAGTCTCTTCAAATCCCTTTTCTGATAATTTCCTCCCACCACCTCCTTTATTGATCAGATGACAGCGTAGACACTTGATTTCATAACTTTTAAAAAAATATACTCTCGAAAATTTCAAAAAGCAAGCAGATATTTTTAATTTTTTATGAAATTCTCCCGCAGAATACCCCGTCCACAGGGCGGGGTAATTCACGGATCCTATGGCTCTTCACGACGACGATACCGGGCGGGGCGCCTCCCTGGAGGCGGTCCTTGCCGAGCTGAAGCGGGGGAAGGCCGTTCCCTGCTATCTCCTCTATGGGGAAGAGGAGTTCCGCCTCCGGGACGCCCTCGACAAGATCACGGCGGCGCTGATCCCCGACGCCCGGGACCGTGAACTCAATCTCTTCGTGACCGACGGCGAGCACGAGGATGTCGGCTCCCTCTGCGAATCCCTCATCACACCGCCCCTCCTCCCCGGACGCAAGGTGGTCGTTGTCCGGGAGACCCGCTTTTTTCCGTCGAAAACCATCCTCGCGCCCCTCATCGCGTGGATCCGGGAGGGCGAGAGGGAGGAGCAGGTCGATCTCGTCTCGCAGCACCCTTACGTCGTCTATCAGTCCCTGAAGAACGCGGGCCGGTTCACCCGCTCCGAGCTGGCCGGTTCTCTGGAGATGCTGGTCCGGATCGATCTGGCGCTCAAGTCCACGGGACAGGAGCCCCGCCTCCTTCTGGAGCGCTTCCTGCTCGCCGTCTGCGGAGCCGTCAAAGTTTCTTAAACCGGGCCAAGGCCGCCCGTTTCTGTTTGGAAAGCCGCCGGGAGGGGCCTTTTCTTTTCATGCCGGTCCGGTCGTCGTCGTCATCCGGATTCCCCTCGCCGGGGGTGTCCTCAGCGGAAGATCCCGCGGCGCTCCGTTCGAGCAGTTCATCGAACGCGGGGGAGGCGATGGCGGTCTTCCCGCGGCGGACGGCGAACGTGGCGATCTCACGGTCGGAGGTGACGACCATGATCTCCTCATCACCCTTCGCAAGCAGTCGCTTGATCACCTCGTCGGCCTTCTCCCCCAGGCGGGAATAGATGATCTCCATCCCCCCGGCGCTGTCCCGTTCCTCCGCCGGCGAACCCCCTACCCAGCCGTCGAAGACGACGGTGATCCGGTGCCCCCGAAGTTTCCGGTAGCCGGCAAGACTCCGGATGAGGGCGTTGCGCCCCTCCTCCAGGCTTTTCCTCTCGGAATGCCGGAAGGTGTCGGATTGCCGGATCAGGTTGTAGCCGTCCACGATGATATGCATGGCGTTCCGTTCTGGGAAAATGATCCTTCTTAGCAGGAAGTCATTGTCAGCCAAGGGCGAATATGGTATAGGTTCCCCCGGCCGGTTTTTGGCCGAGGTCCATTCCGGCAGCACTATACCAAACCAGGTTTTAATTCAACCATCAAGGAGGGAATCTTATGGCAACAAAAACCTATGCACCAGGAGAATGCTACCAGTATCAGTTGCTCATCAAGCACCTGCTTGCCACACCGCTATTTTTTGCGCCGGACCAGGAGATCGTCTACCGGGACAAGGTCCGTCTGACCTACCGGAAGCTGAACGAGCGGATCCACCGGCTGGCCAACGGCCTGGCGAAACTGGGCGTCGTGGAGGGCGATACGGTCTGCGTCTTCGACTACGACAGCCACCGCTATCTGGAGAGTTTCTTCGCCATTCCGATGATGGGGGCGGTCCTCCACACCCAGAACTGGCGCCTTTCCCCGGAGCAGATCCTCTACACGATGAACCATGCGGAGGACAAGGTCGTCCTCATCCATGAGGAGTTCCTGCCCCTCCTGGAGGCCGTTTACGACAAGCTCACGACCGTGAAAAAGATCATCCTGATCTCCGACAGTGGCCAGAAGCCCGCCACGAAAATCCCGTTCGACGCGGAGTACGAGGAGCTCCTCCAGAGGGCCGCCGACTCCTACGACTTCCCGGATCTCGATGAGAACACACGGGCCACCACCTTCTACACGACGGGGACGACCGGCCTTCCCAAGGGCGTTTCCTTCTCCCACCGCCAGCTCGTCCTCCACGCCCAGGCCCTCGTGATCGGCGCCGGCGCCTACGAGTCCGTCGGCCGTTTCCGCTCCAACGACGTTTACATGCCGATCACTCCGATGTTCCATGTCCATGCCTGGGGCCTTCCCTATGCGGCGACGATGATGGGCGTCAAACAGGTCTATCCGGGCAAGTACGAGCCGCCCATGCTGCTCAAGCTGATCCTGACGGAGAAGGTGACCTTCTCCCACTGCGTCCCGACGATCATTCACATGCTGGTGTCGAGTCCGGTCGTCAAGACCCTCAATCTCTCCAAATGGCGGGTGGTCATCGGCGGGGCGCGTCTCCCCAAGGGGCTTGCGCAGGCGGCGATGGACCTCGGGATCGAGATCTTTGCCGGCTACGGGATGTCGGAGACCTGCCCGCTGATTTCGCTGGCGACCCTGAAGCCCTCGATGCTGGGCTGGGACAAGGAAAAGCAGATCGACCGCCTGATCATGACGGGGCTGCCCGTGCCCCTCGTCTATGCGAAGATCGTCGATGCGATGGGGAAAGACCTGCCTCACGACGGGATCGCGACGGGCGAACTGGTCCTCCGGGCGCCGTGGCTGACCGAGAGCTACTACAAGGATCCGGTGAGGACGAAGGAGCTCTGGAAGGACGGCTGGCTCCACACGGGGGATGTCGCCTACATCGATTCCGAGGGGTACATCCAGATCACCGACCGGATCAAGGATGTGATCAAGACGGGCGGCGAGTGGGTCTCGTCGCTCGACCTGGAGAATCTGATCAGCCAGCATCCCGCGGTCTCCGAGGCGGCGGCGATCGGCGTCCCGGATGCCAAGTGGGGCGAGCGGCCGTTGCTGGTCATCGTGCTGAGGCCGGAGTCCAAGGGAAAGGTCACGGAGGAGGAGATCAAGGCCTTCATGTTCAAGAATGCCGATGCGGGAAAGATCCCCAAATACGGAATCCCGGACAAGTATATGTTCGTGGACGAAATTCCCAAGACCTCGGTCGGGAAGATCAACAAGGTCCAGCTCCGGAAACAGTTTACCTGAGAATGGAGGGAAAGAACCATGGATTTTGAGCTCACCGAAGAACAGAAGATGCTGCAGGACATGGCCTACCGCTTTGCCAGGGCCAATTTCACCACCCTGTCGCAGGAGTGCGACGAACAGGAGAAATACACGGCGGAGATCCAGAAGAAAGGGGCGGCCCAGGGCCTCGTCGGCGCCTGGATCCCGGAGGAGTATGGCGGCGCCGGGGCGGGCTGCATGGGGAACGCCATCATCACCGAGGAGCTCTCGAAGGTGGATATGGGGATCGGCCTCAACGTCGGGGCCGCGAGCTTCGGCTGCGAGGCGATCCTTCAGTACGGCTCCGAAGAGCAGAAGAAGACCTATCTTCCGCCCGTCTGCAGCGGCGAGAAGGTCAGCGCGGGGGCCTTCACAGAGCCCAATGCCGGGACGGATGTCTCCGGCTACAAGACGCGCGCCGTCAAGGACGGCAGTGACTATGTGATCAACGGCAACAAGATGTTCATCACCAACGGCACGGTCTGCGACTTCATGGTGACCCAGTGCATCACGAATCCGGAGGAGAAGAAGCACAACAGTTTCAGCCTGATCATCATTCCGGCGGACGCGAAGGGGGTCACCCGGAACAAGATCCACGGGAAGATGGGGATCCGCGCGAGCGACACGGCGGAGATCGCCTTCGAGGATGTCCGGGTTCCACAGGCCAACCTGGTTGGGAAGGAGGGGCACGGCTTCCGCGAGCTCATGCACTTCTTCGACACGACCCGCGTCATGGTCGCCGCCCAGGCCCTCGGGCTCTCCGAGGCCTGCCTCGAGACAAGCATCAAGTACGTCAAGGAACGGACCGCCTTCGGCGCTCCGCTCGGCGCCTACCAGCTTACCCAGATGAAGCTGACCGAGATGGCAATCCGGATCGAGGCGCTCCGGGGGCTCATCTACAAGTCGGCCTGGCTGATCGATCAGGGGCGGCCGGACTACATCCTCGCGGCGATGGCGAAGTTCTTCGGCGGCCAGACCGCCGTTTTCTGCGCGAACTACGCCGTTGAGCTCCACGGGGGATACGGCTACATCGAGGAGTACCCCGTCCAGAAGTGGTACCGCGACGCCAAGATCCTCGAACTCTACGAGGGGACGAAGGAGGCGGAGATCATGACGATCGGCCGGTATCTTCAGGCAAGGTAGCCGAATGGCCGGGTCACGCCGGGAATCGGATTCCTCCGCGCGCTGGACATTTTTCGACCCTGCACCTCCTCGCTACGCTGCGGGGGCAGGGGGCCCGAAAATCTCCAATGCGCGCTTCCGGAATCCGGTTCCCTCTGCGCTTTGAGCCATGCAAGTTTGATGAATATGAAAGGAGACCCTCTGTGAAGACGCGCATTACCGAACTTTTCGGCATTCCATATCCCATCCTTCTATCTGGTATGAGCTGGATCAGCGTTCCAAAGATGGTGGCGGCCGTGTCCAATGCGGGGGGGCTGGGCATTCTTGCGACCGGACCGATGGATGCGGAACAGACGCGGCAGGCGATCCGGGAGATCCGCAGCCTGACCGACAAACCCTTCGGCTGCAACGCCACGCTCCTTATCCCGGGTGCCGCGGAGAATGCGAAGGTCATGCTCGCGGAGAAGGTCCCGGTCATCAACTTCGCCCTGGGGAAGGGCGACTGGATCGTGAAGGGGGCCCATGAGTACGGCGGCAAGGTGGTCGCGACCGTGGTCAACGCCCGCCACGCGAAACGGGCCGAGGAGTACGGGGCGGACGGGGTGATTGCGACCGGCCACGAGGCGGCGGCCCACGGCGAGGCGGTGACCTCGCTCGTCCTCGTCCCGAGCCTGGCGGACGCCGTGAAAATCCCCGTCATTGCGGCGGGAGGTTTTGCGGACGGCCGGGGGCTGGCCGCGGCCCTGGCCCTGGGGGCGGAAGGGATCGCGATGGGGACCCGTTTCATGACCACGAAGGAGAGCCCGCTCCACGCAAACTTCAAGCGGCTCTCCCTCGAAAAGGAGATCACCGACACCCTCGCCTCGCCCCGGATCGACGGGATTCCCTGCCGGGTCCTGAAAACCGAAACGGCGGAGAAGGCCGAGCGGCGCGGGCTGGACCTCATCGCGGCCTTCTTCAATTCCCGGGAGATCGCCGCCCAGCTCCATGTGCCCTACCTGAAGCTCTTCGTCGGTGTAATGGCCTCCGGCTGGAAGAACGCCCGGCAGCTCGCCTTCATGGCAAACGGCTTCAAGGCCTTCCGCCTCGCGACGGAGAACGGCGATCTGGAGAAGGGAATCCTTCCCGTGGGTCAGGTGATGGGACTCCTCCGCGACGAGCCGACGGTGAAGGAAGTCATCGAGCGGATTGTGGCCGAGGCGAAGCAGGTGCGGGAGAAGCTGGCCGGTCAGCTTGTATAAAAAGGGGGACAGATCCCGATTTCGGCGCCGTTCCATTGTCGGGGCGAGTTGCTACTACCACCCCTTGGTCCACATCTCGTCGTCCTCGTAGACCTTTTCGTCGTTCTGGGCGGCCTCTTCAGCGTCCGCCTCGATCATCCGGCCGGGGTTCGGATCCTTGAGGAGCTCGCGGTAGTACTCGTGCTGGATGAGGAGGTTCATGATATCGTTCGTGCCCGTCCAGATCTGGATGAGGCGGGTGTCGCGGATCATCTTCTCGATGGGGAAGACGTTTGTGTAGCCTCGTCCCGGTCCATCTTCCGGATCAGGTCGGAGGAGACCTCCCGCTTGACGAACTCTCGGACCTCCTGCTTCAAGGCGATTTCTTCCGGGGTCAACAGAATGTCCTGCAGCATATCCCTGCGCCCTCTTTTGAAAAGATGATGTTCCGATTCAGACGGTAACCGCCGGCGCCGCAACGAGCGCCTTCATCGCCCTGATGGTCTCGCGGTAATCGCCGCTGCCGAAGATGGCGGAGCCGGCGACGAGAACGTCCGCGCCGGTGTCGGCAATGGAACGGATGTTTTTCAGGGTCACACCGCCGTCCACCTCCAGCAGGACCTCGGGGGCGACCTCGCGGATCATCCGCTTGGCCGCTGCGATTTTGGGGAGCGACCCTTTGATGAACTTCTGTCCCCCAAAGCCGGGGTTCACGGTCATGATGAGCAGGAGATCGATGTCGGGCAGGATCGGTTCCACTTGGCAAAGCGGCGTCGCCGGGTTGAGGGAGACCCCCGCCCGGAGACCCCGTTCGCGGATCATGGCGACCGTCCGGTGGAGATGAACCGTGGCCTCCACGTGGACCGTGATCCGATCGCTTCCCGCCTTCGCAAAGGCGTCGATGTACCGCTCAGGGTTTTCGATCATCAGGTGGACATCGAAGGGGAGGCTCGTCGTTTTACGGAGCGTAGCGATCAGTCCCGGGCCGATCGTGAGGTTGGGGACGAAATGGCCGTCCATGACGTCGATGTGGATCCAGTCCGCCCCCGCCGCTTCGACGGCCGCGATCTCTTCGCCGAGCCTGCTTCCGTCCGCCGACAGGATGGATGATGCGATCTTTTTCATGAAAGGCCCCTTCATGATTTCCGGTAAAAATGAACGGGGAATTCTTTTCGCCGCTCCGGCGGTATCCGCGCCGCGGCCGCCCGGTGGGACAGGATCGGCGGACGCGCCGCCGGCACTTTCATACACCATCGGCGGGGGCGTGTCAACCATGACGCTTGTCCTAAATCCACCATCAACATTTTATGATGATTGAATTTACTGTAGAAATTGTCATTTTTTACTTGCATCAAGGTGAAAGCAAATCAGCGGCAAGCTCCCGTCTTTTCAGGGTTTAAGTAAATTAGGTGGTGGATTTTGGTTGCGGCGTTCGGCGGGTCGTGATATGGGGATGACGCCGGACTCCTGGCGTCCCCCGATTGCCCATCGGAAGGGCAGGGTCGTGTAAGAGTGGGGGGGAGCGGCTTGTGTTTTCGGGATTCACGCATACTCGGGTGTGGCCGGGTGGAGGCTGCAAAACTTTCTGCAGTGACAGCGGTTTGTTTTTCAATGGTTGCCGGAGGGGTGTTCCTTGTTCTGGACCGGGCTCTATAACACGCTCCTTTTTGCGGCGGCCGTCTTCGCCGTTCCCTTCTACGGGGCGCGGATGCTCCTGACGGGCAAGTACCGCCGGAGCCTTGGCCCGAAATTCGGCCGTCTCTTACCGGATTTCTCCTCCCGCATGAAGGGAACGCCCCGGATCTGGGTTCATGCCGTCTCCGTTGGCGAGGTGACGGCGGCCGCCCCCATTGTGACGGCCCTCCGCTCCCGTTTCCCCGCGGCGTGCATCGTCCTTTCGACCAGCACGGAGACGGGCCAGGAGATGGCCCGGAAACTGGTCACCGCTGCGACGGCCCACATCTACTATCCCCTCGACATCCCCTGCGTCGTTCGGAAGGTTCTCGATCGGGTCCGACCCGACGTCTTCATTCCCGTGGAAACGGAGCTCTGGCCCAATTTCATCCGGCTCTGCCGGGAGCGGGGGACGCGGATCGTGATGGCGAACGGCCGGATTTCGCCCCGTTCCTTCCGCCGTTACCGGGCGACACGTTTCTTCTGGAAGGAAATCCTCGCGGCGCTCGACGACGCCGGTGTGATCTCGGAGATCGATGCGGAGAAGCTTGCGGTCCTCGGGATGCCGTCCTCACGGATCCATGTTCTCGGAAACGCGAAGTACGACGGCCTCGCGGCCCGCGTTTCCCCGGAGCTGGAACGGGAGATCGCCGGACGCCTGGATATGACGCCGGGGGATGGGGTTCTCGTCGCGGGGAGCACGCACGAAGGAGAAGAAACAGTCATTCTGGATGTTTACCGGCGGCTGCTCGAACGCCGGCCGGACTTCAAGCTGATCCTGATTCCTCGCCACATCGAGCGGGGGGACGCCGTCGCGGAGATCATCCGCCAGGCCGGTTTCGCCGACGTCATCCGGATGTCGGAGATCCGGGCGGGCCGGAGTCGTCGCGGGGAGCGGGTCGTTCTGGTCGATGTGATCGGCGAGCTCTTCAAGGTTTACAGCCTCGCCACCATCGTCTTCTGCGGGGGGAGCCTCGTGCCGAAGGGTGGCCAGAACCTCCTCGAGGCCGCCGCCTGGGGAAAGGTCGTTTTCCACGGGCCGCACATGGACGATTTCCACGATGAACAGGTCCTTCTCGGAGAAGCGGGCGCCGGGATCGCCGTCCGGAACGGAGAGGAACTCTTCAGGGGTATCCGGGAGCTCCTCGATGATCCGGATCTCCTGCGCAGGAAGGGCGAAGCCGGGCGCCGGGCAGTGGCGGCGAACCGGGGCGCAGCAGCGCGCTACGCCGAGCTGATCGCCGATGTCCTGCGCCGCGCCGGCTGCGCCAAATAAGAGGGAAAAAGGGGAAACAGCTCCCGCGCTGTCCCCCCTTTTTCAGGCTTCCGCCCGTCTCAGGTATTCATTCCACTTGCCGTCGACCCACCGCTGGAGCTGGCCCAACTGCTCCATGCTCATCTTCTTGAACCTTCCCTGTCTCTCCACGTAGTGGATCACCGGGGCGCGGGTTCCCTTTTCTGATATCGTTTTGCTCCGGCCGGTGAAGCGGAACTTCCCGTTTTCGATCTCATAGAGAACGACGATTCCCGTCTCCACGGCGAGGCGGCCGATCTTGACCGTGTCCTTGGGAGGAAAGACCCATCCGGGGGGACAGGGGGTTGCGATCTGGACATAGCGGGTTCCCTTGATTCGCTTGGCCTTCACGAACTTGTCGTAGAGGTCGATGGGGAAGGAGGGGGAACAGGTGGCCAGGTAGGGGATGTCGTGACCCTCCATGATCTTCATCATGTCCTTCTTGTGCTGCTGTTTGGTGAGGATGGGCGTCGTCGTCGTCAGCGCCCCCATCGGGGTGGCGCTGGAGCGCTGCGTCCCCGTGTTCATGTAGCCCTCGTTGTCGTAGCAGACGAAGATGAAGTCCGTTCCCCGCTCGGCGGCGCCGGAGAGCGCCTGGATGCCGATGTCGAAGGTTCCCCCGTCGCCGGCGATGGCGACGACCGTGATGTCGCTCCGGTTCATGGCCGCAAGTCCCGCCACGAGGCCCGAGGCCGAGGCCGCGGTGCTCGCGAAGGTGCAGTTCAGGCAGGGGATGCCGACGGAGGTTATGGGGTAGAGGCCGTGGAGGACCGTAAGGCAGCTCGCCGGGAGGGTCAGGATCGTGTTCTCCCGGAGCGCCTTGAGGACATAGCGGTAGGCGATGGAGAGGCCGCAGCCCGAACAGGCCCGGTTCCCCGGCAGGATGTATTCTTCGGCGTTTACCTTAAAGAGTTTTTCCGGCATGTTTTTACTCCGTCACGCAGTTGAGCCACGTCTGCTGCTCCTTTTTCCCCGCGGCGATGGCGGCGAGGGAGGAACGGGTGGCCTCGGCCAGCTCGGAGGCCTTGACATCCCGGCCGCCGAGACCGGCGATGTAATTATGGACCGGCGTCTGGATGCCGGCGCCGTAGAGGGCGGCCTTGATGTCGGCGCACAGCGCCCCTTCGTAGCCGTAACTGATGTTCTTTTCGAAGACGACGATCGCCGGGATGTTCCGGAAGGCCTCGCGGACCTCCTCCCGGGGGAAGGGCCGGTAGACCCGGATCCCGACCACGCCGGCCCGGATGCCGCCTTCGCGGAGCAGGTCGGCCGCCATTGTGGCCTCGGTGGCGATCGATCCCATTCCGGCGAGGAGGACCTCCGCGTCGTCCGTCTTGTAGGTCCAGAGCATCCCGCCGTGGTCGCGGCCGAAGAGCTCCGCGTAGTCGCGGCACGTCTTGACGACGACATCCCGCGACCCCTCCAGGGCGTGCTGAAGCTTCCAGCGCATGTCCATGTAACCGTCCCGGAGGACCCCCTCTGCGTCCCGCCGTTGCCAGGGAAAGATGACCGGGTTGATGTTCCGGGGGTCTTCCGGAGAGAGGATCGTGTGGGGCTTGTAGGGGGGGAGGAACCGGCATACCGCCTCGGCGTCGGGGATCTCGACGGGCATCATCGTGTGGGAGAGGACGAAGCCGTCATAGCAGACCATGACGGGGCAGTAGACCTGCTCGGCGATCCGGTAGGCCTGGATTACGGTGTCGATGATCTCCTGGTTGTCCCGGCAGTAGATCTGGATCCAGCCCGTGTCGCGCTGGGCGATGGAGTCCTGCTGGTCGTTGAAGATGGACCAGGGGGCGCCGACGCCGCGGTTTACACAAGCCAGGACGATGGGGAGCCGGGAGCCCGCCGCCCAGTGGAGCTGTTCGTGCATGTACAAAAGACCGTGGGAAGAGGTCGAGGTGAAGACCCGGGCGCCGACGGTGGAGGCGGAGATGCAGACGGTCATGACCGAGTGTTCGCTCTCCACCCGGACGTATTCCGCCTTGAGTTCGCCCCGCTCGACCCAGTTCGCGATCGTTTCGGTTACGGAGGTCGAGGGGGTGATCGGGTAGGCGGAGACGACCTGGACCTTGCAGAGCTTCGCCCCCCAGGCCGCGGCCGAGTTTCCGGTCATGATCTGGACGTTGCTCATTTTTTCGCCTCCTCGTGCATCACCATCGTGATCGCCCTTGCGGGGCACTCCTCGGCGCAGATGCCGCACCCCTTGCAGTAGGTCAGATTGATCTCGATCGGGATGCCGGCTTTGACGATCCCTTCCGGGCAGTAGAGCCAGCAGAGGTAGCAGGCCGGCCGGTTCTTGACCGAGGCGATGCATTTCGCGTGGTCGATGACCGGCGTGGCGTCCCGCCAGTCGCCGGTCTTTCCCGCCTCGCCGACGGCTGGTCTGCACATGGCGGAGATGTTGTCGTCTTTGATTTCCATAAAACGCCTTTCTTTATCCTTGATGAACTCGTAAAAAGTCGTGATTTCCCTCTTTTGTCATTCCGGGCTTGACCCGGAATCCAGTGTTTTCGAGTAGTTCTGGATACCGGCTTTCGCCGGTATGACGGTTTGGGGGACTTTTTACGGGATCTTTATCCTTTCCTGATGCTTGTTTCCTCGTAGGCCGCCCGAAGCGCTGCGATGTTCGTCGCCGCCGCCCCGCCGGAGAGCTTCCACTTCAGCCCCTTCTCCAGGTGGTCGAGGGAGACGAGTCCCGAGGCCTTCGACAGGACCCCGAGCATCGGGGTGTTGACCATCGGCGCCCCCTCCTTGAGGAGGTGGAAGCGGATGGCGACCGCGGCCGCATCGAGCGTGGCGATGCTGAAGCAGCCCTGGATCTCCACCTCATCCGCCTTCTGCGGCGTATTGATGAGAAGCAATCCCCCCGGTTTCAGGGATCCGAGGATATCGACGATGCCGAACAGCGAAGGATCGAGGACGACGGCGATGTCGGCCCTTTCGATCTGGGAGAAGGTCCGGATCGGCGCGTCGGAAATCCGGGTCGACGCCGTCAGCGGCGCCCCCCGCCTCTCCGGGCCGAAGGTCGGGGCCGAGGTGACCCCTTTGAATCCCTGGAGATAGGCCGATTCGGCCAGGATCTGCGCGGCGATGACGACGCCCTGTCCGCCGCGGCCGTGCCATATTACTTCATGCATATCGCTTCCCTCAAGTAAATTTTGATGCCCTCGCAAAAAGTCGGAAATCTCGGGTTTTGTTATGCGGAGCTTGTCGAAGCATAACCGGATATCAATTAGTTATCTTCACCCTTCGACAATCTCAGAGTGATATCTTCGATTTTTTACGAAGCCGTCACAAATACGCCCGGAAACAAAAAGGCCATGGATTTCTGAACCCATGGCCTTTAGGATACGCTGATTTTCCGGGACTACAGCCTCCTGAAAGCGACGGGCGATGGGCTTAGACCCATCCCGAGAAGAGCGAGGCACAATAGGAGGCCCCGGCGAAGCAGGTCGCGGTTCCAATACACCCTTCTCCATATCCCGTTCATTTTCATAAAAACCCCGGTCACGAAATTGGTCGGACCATAGAACAAAATCCGGACGATGTCAATCATGAATTTGCTCCATGTGGGGTGTGGTGTCGATGACGGACAAAAGGATGTATCAAGGTGTCCGTCATTTTGAGAAATAGGCTTACCTTTTGGTCTTTTAACTCGTCATCAAGGTCATTTCGCCCGTATTTCAGACATACCTCTCCTGCACGTCTCTTTTCTCTGAAGCGTTATGAGTGTATGTATGCATTCCAGGAGTAGTCGGGGTCGGCGTAGCAGTATCCAAAGACGGGAGGCGGTCCTGCCGGAGCTGGTTTTTTCACCAAAAGTCTGATTCGGTCACACCGGCATCGTCACACCGCGGCGGGGACGGGCCGCGGGGGATTCACACCGTTCTCGTCAAAACCTGTACTGCATCTGCCACCGCAGGAGCGCAGCGTTCTCCGCCTTGTCGGTGTAAAACTTGCCGGGGATGAAATATTCCGCCTGCAAAAAGCCGCTGAGCTGCTTGGTAAAGTTGTGGCTCAGGATCAGGGTGGCCACCTGCCCCCTCTCCTTGCTGTTGTTCGAAAACATGGCGGGATTGAGGCCGGAGGTCGTCTGATCGGACCGGAGGTATTGATAGGAAAGGGCCAGATTGGTGTCGGCCGTAAAAGCAAGCCGGAGGTTGGCCAGGTAAATATGGAGGTTCGTCCAGTAGGCCGGAATGGGACCGCTGTCATTGCCCGTCTCGTAGACCAGGGGGTAGACATAGATCTCGTTCCAGGCGGGGGCGCGGGCAAAAAGCGGGTCCCACCCCTCGTGCTGCGGCGTGGAGGGATCGTCGCCGGACATGTAAACATAGCCCAGGTCCCACTCCGGTTTCAAGGGCGCCGCCTCATGCTTCCGTCCCACGAAGAGGTACCCGCCGTTGGCCTTTCGGTCGCGGCCGTTGTCATATTCGCCGAACTGATGGGCGAATTCGCCCCGCAGCTTCCATTCGCCCACCGTCACGACGGCCCGGCCGCCGAGTGTGTTCAGCTTCAGCTTAGCGTTCGTCCCGACGGGATCCTCCTCCTTGTAGATGTAATAGGGTTCCAGGGCGAGATAGCCATTGATCCTGCTCTTGCCGTAGAGCACCACGCCCTGTTCGTCCGAGGCGTTGAGGAGGCGCTTGTTGTTGACATAGGTCGGGATGGAATCGGACCGCGCGGGGTAGAGCGAGGGCAGATAGGTGTCCGACTTGGGATCGGAGAGGTAGACCAGATCGACGCTGTTGCTCTCGTTGATCCGCCAGACCGCCTTGGCGGCGTTGAAATAGGCCGTTCTCGAACCGTCGCCCGGGGTGCCGTCCAGGATCAGGAAGCCCTCTCCGTAGGCCCCCAGAAAGTCCTGGCGCCCGATCCTCAGGTCCAGGGGAAGTCCGGAGACGTTTCGGTAATCGAAATAGAGATTGTCCACGATCAGTTCATCCACATCGAACCGGTTGCTGTCCGACGTGCGATCCGGCGTTTCCAAGGGTTTGTACGTTCCCAGATAGTACTTGGCCTCGTTGGTCAGCTTGAGATACGCGCCCAGGTCGTCGCCGAAGGCGGCCTTCCCCCACAGGGAGGAGCGCAGGCGGAAGAAATCCCGGTCCGGCTTCCCCAGGGTTTCCAGATCGACCAACTTTTCCCAGTATTCCTGTCTCAGTCTGAATGCGCCGCCGTAGTCGACATTGAATGCCGCCGAGACGACGTCCGCAAAAAGAACCACACCCAGAGACAAAAGAACGGAAAAAACGAACCTCCTCTTGATCATACTTTCCCCTCCTTCATTGTTTTTGTTTGCTTTTTGATAAGAACTTGCTTTTTTGGAAGGCGAGTATATGAAAGCCGCGCTTGTATGTCAACGACATATTGAGAGCTTTGAATTACTCCTGAAATTCGGCAAATCGTCATTCCTGCGAAAGCAGGAATCCAGTCTTTTCAAGACCTTCTGGATTCCCGCCTACGCGGGAATGACAAAGTGGGGGTATTTTTCAAAGCTCTTATATTGAACATCATGAATTTGCTCCGGGAACGATTTGCGGGGAAAGATTTCCCTGCCGGGGAGGGGTGGCGGGCTTCCCGGCCGTTGACGCCGGGAGGGCAATCTGATAGGGAGATGCTGTCATTGCAATGAGATCAACGATTCGGGAGGAAGACATGGAACTGGGATTGAAGGGGAAGGTGGCGCTGGTCGCCGGCGGGAGCATGGGACTCGGGAGGGCGGCGGCCCTGGAGCTGTCGCGGGAGGGGGCGAAGGTCGCGATCGGCGCCCTCGACGACCCACATCTGAAAGGGGCGGCCGAACGGATCCGGCTGGAAACGGGGGGCGAGGTGCTGGCCCTCCCCGCCGACGTGAGCGATGCGGAGCAGGCGAAGGCCTTTGTCCGCAAGGCGATTGCCCATTACGGGACGGCGGACATCCTCGTGAACAACGCGGGCGGTCCCCCCGCGGCCGATTTCCTCGATATCGACGAAACGCTTTGGGAGAAAGGCTTCCGCCTCAACCTCCTCTCGACGATCCTGATGACCCGCGAGGTGGTTCCGGTCCTGAAGGCGAAGCGCTGGGGGCGGATCATCAACATGACCTCGATCTCCGTCAAGCAGCCGATCGACGGCCTGATCCTCTCCAACACCGTCCGCTCCGGCGTCATCGGACTGGCCAAGAGCCTCTCCAACGAACTTGCCCCCTTCAACATCACCGTGAACAGCGTCTGCCCCGGCTACACCCTGACGGACCGCGTCCGGAGCCTGGCCAAGGCGATCGCGGAAAAAGAGGGGACGACGCCGGAGGCGGTGATCGGCCGCTGGGAGGCCTCCATTCCCATGAAGCGCCTCGGGACGCCGGAAGAATTTGCCGCCCTCGTGGCGTTTCTCGCCTCCGACCGGAGCGGCTACATCACCGGCGCCGCGATCCAGATCGATGGCGGCTGGTACAAAGGGGTGATGTAGAGGCGGCCTTGGTGCAACATTTCATCAATTCGCTTGCACCAATGTCGTTTCGAGCGAAGCGGGAAATCTTTTTTAAGTTTGAAATGTTGGAAGATATCTCCCTTGGGTCGATAGGTCACCGAACTTATGAAATGATGCGGTTTAGTCCTTGAACCGGTACTTCAGGAGCGTCCAGAGGGCGGAAAAACCGTGCCTCCAGGAGATCTTCTTCCCCTCCGCATAGCTTCTGCCGTAATAGGAGATGGGAATTTCATAGACGCGCCACCGTTTGTTCTTGCAGATCTTGGCCGTCAGCTCCGGTTCCACGGAAAAATCGTCGGATTCGATCCGGATGGTTTCGAGAACCTCCTTCCGGAACATCTTGTAGCAGGTTTCCATGTCGGAGAGGGTCGTGTTGTAGAGAAGGTCGGTCAAGAAGGTGAGGAATCCGTTTCCCATCCGGTGCCAGAAGAGGTGGACCCGCTGCGGTTTTCCCCCGGAAAGCCGGGAGCCGTAAACGACGTCGGCCACCCCTTCGCGAATGGGCTGGATCATCTCGATAAATTCATTGGGATCGTATTCCAGGTCCGCATCCTGGATTGCCACGATCTCCGCGGTGACGTGACCGAATCCGGTCCGCAGGGCCGCCCCCTTGCCCCGGTTCCGGTCGTGAAAGAAGAGCTTCACACGATCGTCGAACGTCGCCTGTTCCAGCAGTTCCCTCGTTCCGTCCGTGGAGCCGTCGTCGACGAGGATGATCTCCGCGACGAAATCCAGTTTCAGGACCTTTTCGATGATCCGCAGGACCGTTTCTTTTTCATTGTAAGCGGGGATGACGACGGATAACATTTTTTGGGTATTCATTTCGGCTCCCTCATTTTCCTCGGTTTATTCGCCCTGGTCGATCTTGTTTCCGGCTGTGCGGGTGCGGTTCCCGGCCTGTCCCCCAGGGACGTTTCCGGCGAACCGGCGATCATGAAGCATAAAAAGATGACGCTTGGCCACAACTGGAGGAAGAGGCGGTTCAGAGACGTGGTGAGGTGGTAGCCGAGATCGAGGGGGGTCAGCACATAGACGAAAAAATAGCCGATCAGCATCAGCCCGAGGGCGGCGGCCGACTGGAGGAGGCCGATCCGGTCCCGCCCATCGATCCGAACGCCCGCGAGGAAGAGATAGCCGATCAGGAGGAGGATATTGACGGCGCCGGGGTTCAAATGCATCCCCACGCGGACATTGATCAATCCCTGCGTGAAACTGATCCCCATGATGAAAAAGGCCTTCGCAATCTCCGCATAGCGGCTGAAATCCGTCAATTTGGCCGCGACGGCGGCCGGGTCGAACCCCGCCATCCAGTCGTTCGCCGGGGACAACTGCGTCTTGAAATAGATAACCATCAGCAGGATCGGCAGGGCCCCGGCCAGAAACCCGGCGGTCCTGTTCAGGGCCGATCTCCACCCCCCCGCATAAAACGCCGTGCAGAAAAGGCTTCCCGTGACGATCAGCAGGAACAGGAGACCCTCGTTTTTCGTCCAGGCGCATAAACCGGCAGCGAGCCCCGCCAGGATCAACGCGCCCGGCTGATTTTCCGGGGAGCGCGCCTGCAGCAAGAGCAGGACGAGGGTCGCCAGGATGAAAAAGGCCAGCGGGACGTCGGCAAACTGGGAGGCCCCCATGACGATGAAAAACGGGGTTCCCAGCAGGATCATCGCGGCGAGGCACCCCTGGATCCGGCTCCGGAGGAGGGAGAGGGCGCACCATAGCAGGCCGAGCGTCATGAAGGTAAAGACAAATGCCATGACGGCGGGAATGGAGAGGCTTTCGCCGCCCATGTATTGCCAGCCGCGGGCGATGGAGAGCGGGAGGAGCAGGGGGTAGTCCCAGTGGCTCCAGTCCAGGCCGCTGGCGAACGCATCACGCCAGTGCTCACCGCCCCGGAACAGGAAGCGGGCATGCATGTTCCAGATCAGCCAGGCGTCCCATCGGCCGTGGGGTTCCTTCAGAAAGGCAAAGACAAAAGAGCCCAGGGAGGCGATGAGTTCAACGGAGAAAATCCCGGCCAGAAGGATCGGGAAATGGGATCGTTTCCCCGTTTGCGGAAGCGGCTGACCCCCCCGGTCAGCGGGCCGCTTGAACAGGACGAAACAGGGAATCCCGAGGAGCAGACAGACGCCGAGGTCAATGGCGGGGAGGTACCGTGTAAGACCGGTCAGTAGGCAGAAGAAATAGAGACACGACGTGACGCCGATCCCGAGACCGCCGCCGGCAAAGAGACGAAACGCCGGACCGGCAGCGCCGCTTTTCAGGGACGGACAGAAAAGGAAGGTCAGCAGGATGCCGCCGGTCAGGGAGAGGAGAAGGGAGGCGACGAAGAAAAGGATCAAGGCTTCCGCTCCCTTCGATAGAGGACCAGGCCGTCTCCGAAATCCTTCAGCGGAACCAGGCCGTTCTTCTCCAGAAAACCGGGCGCCGGCGGACCGTCGATAAAGTTGCCGACGACGAGCGGGAGATCCGGGCTGTTGCGGACGATCCGCGGGGCGAGGGTATATTGCGTCAGCACGTACTGGGCGAGAAACTCCACATTCTGAAAGGCCTTTTCCGCGGCGAAGATCCGGTCGTTTTCCACGGTCGTCACATAGCCGACGGCGCCGGAGGCGGGCAGCAACGGCAAAAGCTGGGCGATGCGCGCCTCGTGGATCGTGACCGGGTCCGTCCCGGGCAGGTCGGGGTAGGATCGGACGCCCTGCCAGAGCAGATTCAGGACGGCGTAACCGGTCAGAACGACCAGGATCAGCAGCCCGGCCTTCCTGCGGTATGGAGAACCGGATTTATCCATGCAGCCTCCCGGGGCGATGCGGCCTATCAGCATGTTGCAAAAGTCTCTTTTGCAGGCTGTTCAAAAGCTTGTCCCGTACAGGATACGGGAGGTCCAGATGCAAGGCCCCCGAAATCNNTACGTTGAACGGCGAAGGATGAGGGAAACTTGAGCAGATGGGCGTTTTTCAACAGCCTGCAAGTCCCGGCGCCGGGCGGCCCCGCGGCCGCGCCCCTCTCCGACCCGAGGTTAGTCATTTTTAACATATGGATACCATTCCGAAAAAATCAGAAAACCCCGGTTGCAAACATACCACACCTGCGGAGGAGAGCACAAGCGGGAAAACGGCGGCGGCGATGCGAATCAGGACCCCGGCAAGGGTCGGCCCCTCAGCGGTTCTTTCCCCTCTCGCCGAGGGCGTTCTCCAGGTTTTTTCCCGCCTCCCGGTAGTCCGGCCTGATCCGGAGCGCTTCCCGGAAATGGCCGATCGCGGCCTCGATTCGTCCCTGGCGGGCAAGGAGGATGCCGAGATGGTTCTGGGCCTCCGCGTAATCGGGCCGTAAGCGGATGGCCTGTGCATATGCGGATTCCGCCTCGGCCGGATTCCCCTGTTTCGTGGCGAGAAGGCCCGCGAGGAACCACGACTCGGGATCATCCGGCCTGATCTGCCGGAGGATCTGGATATGCGAGGCCGCCCCGTCGAAGTCGCCCCCGCGCAGGAGTGTGAGGGCAAAATTCCGATGCGCCTCCACATGATCGGGCTCTATCTCCAGCACCCGGGTAAAATTGGCGGAAGCCCCGTCCAGATTTCCCCGAAGCGCCTGGATCACGCCGATGTTCAGGTAGGCGTCCGCATAGCCGGGGCGCAGGCGGATTGCCTCCTGAAAATGGGGCAGCGCCTCGTCAAAACGTCCCTCGCCTGCAAGGGAAAGGCCCAGATTGTACTCGGCCCAGTCATTGCCGGAGGTGACCGCCGCCGCGTGGCTGTACAGGGTGATGTTATCCCGCCACGTTCCCACCTGGAACCAGGTCAGGATCGTCAGCACACAGAGACCCGCCGCTGCGACCGGGATGAGTACGGCTTTCCGGGATTGCCATCCGGCGGCCAGTTCCGGGAGGCCCCAGGCGATGATCATGAAGATGCCGATGAGCGGTACATACGTATACCGGTCCGCCATTCCCTGAAGCCCCACCTGCACGAGTCCGATGACCGGGACCAGGGTTCCCAGATACCAGAACCATCCGGTAACCAGGTAGGGTCTCCCGGCGCGAAGCACGAAAACGGTGATCAGCAGGATCAGCAGGGTCGCACCGCCGACCTGCCAGAAGGGGAGCTCTGTCCCCGGATGGGGGTAGAAGATGGCCAGACGGATGGGAAAGATCGTCTTGACCAGATAGGCGGCATAGGAAAAGACTGCATTCTCCATACGCGCCGACAGCGGATACTGAATTGCGGATTTTACGATCCCCGTTTCCGTCTGGACGAGGAAGATCATGATGCTCGTCGCGGCGGCCAGGGCGAACAGGGGGAGTTTTTCACGGACCAGGGGGATGAGGCGGCGCCAATCCACACCGGAAGGCGCAATCCTTTCCCTCCGGTTCAAGGCTGCTGCCGGCAAAGTCGCCCGGTTTTTTTTCCGTTTCCGGGTTTTTCCACCCGGGGAGGCTTCCGGCGTTGGCGGGATCGCCGGGGCGGCGTCGGCAGGGAGGAGGCGCCCGAGGGGCCAGTAGTCGAGAAGAAGGAGGAGAAAGGGAAGCGTGACCGCCATCTGTTTCGCCAACAGACCTGCGGCATAGAACAGGAGAACAGGCCAGTACCTGCGGAAGCCGGGCTGCTGCACATATTGGATGTAAAACCACAGGGTGAGCAGCCAGAAGAGCGTGCTGAGGACATCCTTGCGCTCGGATGCCCAGGCCACCGATTCGACATGCAGGGGATGGAGGGCAAAGAGGGCCGCCACGGCAGCGCTCCGCCAGAGGGATCCCGTCATCGCCCGGAGGATGAGAAAGAGGAGCAGCGTGTTTACGATATGGAACAGCAGACCCATCAGATGGTGTTCCCCCGCCTTCAGGCCGAAGAGCTGGACATCGACCATGTGGGAGAGCCAGGTCAGCGGGTGCCAGTTGTAGACATGGGGGGAGGAGAAGGCCCAGACGAGGCCGTCCATGGACAATCCCCGCTGTACGATCGGGTTCTGTGTGACATAGCTCTCGTCGTCAAAGCTGATGAAGCCATGGCCGATCATCTGTCCGTACACGGCAAATGTCAGGGCGGCCAGAAACAGGCTGATGAAGAGGACCTTGCCGCGCGGATCGGTTTTTTGTGCGGGATTCGGATTCGAACAATTCTTATTCAAGGGCGGCCTGTTCTTCATTCCTGCATTTCCCGTGCGGAACTTTCTGAAGGTGCTGGATAGGCGGGGCGGGTGGGCGTCGTCCGGATCAGGGCTTCCAGCCTCTCCATCAGCGGGGGGAGGGTTGCCGGATCGAGGGCGGAGATGGCGACGGCGTCGAAACGTCCGCAGAGGGTTTCGAGGCGCATCCGGTCGGCGACGCGGTCCATCTTGTTGAAGACCCGGAGGGTCGGTTTGCCGATCAGGTCCAGATCCTGAAGGATCTTTTCGACGGCCGTGATCTGCGCCTCGAAGGCGGGGTTGCCCGCATCGATCACGTGGAGGAGGATGTCCGCCTCCTGGAGCTCGTCGAGGGTCGCCCGGAAGGCGGCGACGAGCTCCTTTGGCAGCTCCCGGATGAAGCCGACCGTATCGGTGATCACCGCCTCCGTGTCCCGGGGGAAGCGGAGGCGCGAACTCTTCGGGTCGAGCGTCGCGAAGAGGCGGTCCTCGGTGAAGACGTCGCTCTTCGTCAGGGCGTTCAGCAGCGTCGATTTTCCGGCATTCGTATAGCCGACGATGGAGATGACGGGGAGGCCCGCCCGGTCCCGGCGGCCGCGCCGCTGTCCCCTGGCCTTTTCGATGCCCTTCAGATCCTTCTCCAGGTGATGGATACGGTCCCGGAGACGCCGGCGGTCCACCTCCAACTTGGTCTCGCCGGGGCCCGTGCCGCCGATGCCCCCCGCCAGGCGTGAGAGGCCCGCGTCCTGCTGCGTAAGGCGGGGAAGCCGGTATTTGAGCTGGGCGAGCTCCACCTGGATCTTCCCGTCCCGGCTGTGGGCGCGCTTCGCGAAGATGTCGAGGATCACCTGGGTGCGGTCGATGACCTTCAGCTCGGTGGAATCGGCGATCGAGCGGATCTGGGCGGCGGTCAGCTCGTGGTCGAAGATGAGGAGGTTCGCGTCCATCTGCAACGCCCGGATGACGAGGTCGGAGAGTTTTCCCTTGCCGATGAGATACCGGGGGTCCACCTCGGAACGGTGCTGGATGATTGCGTCGAAGACCTCGACGCCTGCGGTGCGGCAGAGTTCCCGGAGCTCCGCGACGGAGGCCTCGCTGTCGGAAAAGGGCCTCGTTTCGACGCGGACGAGGATCGCGCGATCGACGGCCTCCACCTTGCGCGTCGTCTGCCGCTTGGCGAACTCCCCTTCGAGGGCGGCGATAAAGGCGGTGAAATCGAGATCCATCTCCGCGGCGCGCTGCGGGGCGAGCATCTGCCAGTAGCGTCCCTCCGGATTTTCGGGAATCAGGTGGGCCGTGTGGGCCAATCCGGGCAGGCCGTCCCCGCCGGTTGCCACCGCGCAGACGAGATCGAGGCGCAGCAGCGCCAGGTCCGTGAGGTCGTCCGTGGTGAGCTCTTCGCTGCTTAAGTGGGTGTGGATCAGGCGGAGTCCCTTGAAACGGCGGGAGGAGGAGCGGAAGCCTTCGAGGCCCGGGATGAGGATGTTGTGATGCGACCCGACAATCACATAGGCGACCTCGCCCCGGCGGGTGATCAGAATGCCGATCTGGCGGTTGATCTCCCGGGAGAGCTCCGTGAGCTGGCGGGCCAGGTCGTGGGTGACGATCCGCTCCGGCGGGACGCGCCGCCGGTAGAGCTGTCCGATCCGTTTGATCTCATCCGGCCCAAGGCCGGTCAGATTGCCGTGAATCTTTTCGATGGCTGCTCCTTTGATTTGGTCCCCTGATTTCCTACTTGAATTTCTCCGGGCTGACCCGCTTTTCCATCCGGTCGAGGAAGCTCGACCAGGCGTTCGTCCGGAAGGCGGCGACCCGCCTCCGTGGCCGGTCCGCCCCGCAGTCCGGACATTCCGGCTTTTCCTCTCCGACCTTCATGACCCGCTCGAAGACATTTCCGCACGCGCTGCACTCGTATTCGTAGATCGGCATGATTTCCCCCGCGGCCCGAATGGACCTCTCCCGGTTCCGCAAATCCGGGAAATCCATAACACGCTTCGGCGTGGGCGGTCAAGGGGGAGGGGAACGGGGGGAATGGAAAGGGAAACGGTAAAAAAAGCCCCGGGGATCTCTCCCCGGGGCCGGTTAAAGGTTACGCTTTTGAAACAGGCTGCCCCTTAGAAGCTCAGGGTCAACTGATTCATCAGCAGGTAGTCGTTGTCGACCTCCCTGGTGGTGCCGGCCGCCATCAAGGCCCCGGTCTTACTGAAGTTCTTGAAGTAATCGCCGGTCCACAGATAGCCCGCGCCCACCATGTAGGTGAGGTTATCGTAGATCTTGTAGGTCGCCTTCAAGTCTAATTCCCATCCCAGCGAGTCGGAATCGGAATTGGTTACAACACCGGCAGTACTTCTGCTCAGCGCCTTCTCGGCGACCGTGGCGTAGATCAGGTTCGCTTCCAGGTTCAACTTCGGCGTCGGATTGATGCCGGCAAAGGTGCTGTAGATGACATTGTTGTACTTCGCGCTGGTCAATCCGGGGATGGCGGCCGCCAAGGAGTTGCCCTGGTTCCAGATGTCAAACCATTGGCTCATGAGGATCAGGGCTACCGTCGAGAAGTTGTTGCCGGCGCCGCCCGGATTCGCCGTGGTCTCTGAGGGGTCGGACATATCGTTGCCGGAGGTGTAGGCGCCCAGCAAGCCGACATAGGCCGGGCCGATGTTCATCTGCCCCTTGAGATAGAGGCCGAAAGCACGGAGGTCGACATCCTGCGGCAACGCCGCCAACGTCCCCGTCTGCGGCTGTTCATACTGCGCATACTTGCCGAACCAGTACTGCGCTTCCCCTTCGACATAGAACGGGCCGAACGCCGCCTTCACGTAGGGCGAAAGCAGATTGAACGACTGCTTGGCACCCGGATAACCCGTCGTCGCCGTCACCCCCCCCATCCCCGGCCTGAGGCTGGCGTAATTATAGTACTTGTAGAGCAGACCGGCCTCGATGCCCCTGGCATTGTAGATCCCGAACAGGGCGTAGGTGTCTTTGTCCGCATCTGTTAGATTGGCCGAAACGTTGACGCCGGATGCGGTGTCGTTCTCGTAGACCTTCTCGTAGGCAACCCCCAGGGTCACGGGGCCCAATTGTGTCGTAAATGAGACCTTGGGGCGCGTGTTTGAGAAGTCGCCGTAGTCGGTTCCCCAGTCGTCGACGTTCTGATAGCCGACATTAAACTGGCCGAACGCGGTATTGAAGGTCACCCAGGCGCGCTCCCACTCGATGTTCTCCTGGACCTTGGGGTTGTTACCGGTAGCACTGGTGGAACTACCACCGGGACCACCCATGGCATAGCCATTCTGTCTCCGGCTGGCCGTCTGGTCATCAGCGGCGCCCGCGCCGACGGGACGATACATGAGTGTTGAGCCCCACTGTTTCTCCAGGAAGTCCAGCCGGTTCGAGAATGTCAGCCCTTCGGCGATCACAAAGACGGGGTTGAGCCGCCCCCTCTGGTAGACCGCGGCATGGGAATAGCCATCGGTGGCCAGGGCAGGGTTGTCCTCATAAAAGCCGGTCGCATAATACGACCCGCCGAACCTCACGTCGACGGCGGATGCGGCCGTGCTGAAGGCCACGATCAGCCCCAGCGACAGTAAAACGACCAAAAGTTTCTTCATTTCTTTCCTCCTGTGTTGTCTGTTTTGATCCCCACGGGCATGGGGACCATCTTTTTGAAACCACCGACGCTTTCGCGTCGCCGCTTGCGGCCCACTTTCCGCCGGCCCGAGGCCGGCAGGGGAACCTTGCTGCGTTCACGAAGGCCGCCGAAATACCTGCTCGGGATACCACCTCCTTTCACAGAAATTGGCGTGAAGGCTAACACCGCCCGGGGGCGATGTCAAGCCCCAATCTTTCTTTCACAGAAACCGGCGGGGAGGCTAACATCGCCCGGGGACGATGTCAAGCCCCAATCTTCCCCCCCCGGCGCAAGCACAGCCGGGCAGAAAATGTCATGATAAATGCAATCACCATACCACCGACTGGATTTGAGGACCGCTTCGATCCGATCCGACGCCGGAACGGCCTGCGCACGCGAGGGATAAGACCAATATAAACAATATGATCATGGATACTTAGGCGCGGTTTCTTTTCCTCCCTTCGACTCCGGAAGGGGCCCGCCGGTTCGGGGGGCCGGGAGGGGCCTGGGGTAAAATGGGTCCGACCTGCAGGGAGTGGATGTGTTAAAAAGAACACACCTTGCCTGCGGACTTTTTACGAAGCCGTCAAGGATGCGCAAGAATTCGTCGATCGATGCAGGTGCAAAAACCCCTTCGGCGGGGGTCCGTTTGCATACCCGAAACGGTCCTCGTCCGGTTCCAAAATAGTTCTTGACATCCGGCACATCTTTGATATAGAGCATACGCACAATGACATGACCTCTGGTCATATAGTGACCGCCGTTCACGATCAGCGATGTTTCCTTGGCGGTCCGAATCTGTGCCCTGATTGAAGATATTCCGAAGCGGCGGTTTTGATGCTCCCGTAAAAAGTCACCGCAAGCGTCACCCCGGCGAAGGCCGGTATCCAGAACCACTTAACAACACTGGATTCCGGGTCAAGCCCGGAATGACAAAAGAGGCAAATTACGGTTTTTTACGAGTTCATCAAAGTCGCTCCATCGCCAGAAATAATTCAGCAAAAAAAGGGAGGTCACCATGGGAGAAGAGGAAAAGGTACAGTTAAAAGAGGTTTATCCGGTACATGACAGGGTTCGTAAAATCGCCTACATCAAAAGCAGGGAGGAGTATGAGAAGCTCCAGCAGGAGTTCCTGGCCGATCCGCCGGCCTGGTGGGCCAAGCAGGCCGATGAATATCTGACCTTCTTCAAGAAGTGGGACAAGGTCGAGGACTTCAATTTCGACATCCGCAAAGGTCCGATCTATATCAAGTATTTCGAGGGCGCGAAGCTGAACGTCTCCTACAACTGCCTCGACCGGCAGTTGGAAAAGAGGGGCGACAAGGTGGCGATCCAGTGGGTCGGGAACGAGCCGGGCGAGGAGAGGGCCATCACCTACCGCGAGCTGTATCAGGAGGTCTGCAAGTTCGCCAATGTATTGAAATCACATGGGATCAATAAGGGAGACCGCATCTGTATCTACATGCCGATGGTCCCTGAGACCGGGATCGCCATGCTGGCCTGCTCCCGCATCGGCGCCATCCATACCGTCGTTTTCGGCGGCTTCAGCTCCGACGCCCTGTCCGTCCGGATCCGGGATTCCAAGGCCAGGATCCTTGTCGTCTGCGACGGGACCTTCCGCGGCGCCAAGGCGGTTCCCCAGAAGAGGGACGCCGACACGGCCCTGAAGGACTGTCCCACCATCGAGAAGGTGATCGTGCTGAAGCGGGTTGGCAACAAGGTCAAGCTGGACTGGACCCCGGGCCGCGACCTCTGGTGGCATGAGGAGATGGCGAAGGTCGATGCCAAATGCGAGCCCGAATGGATGGACGCCGAGGACCCCCTCTTCATCCTTTACACCTCCGGTTCCACGGGACAGCCCAAGGGCGCCCTCCACACGACGGCGGGTTATCTTCTTTTTACGGCCTACACGCTTAAACTGGCCTTCGATGTGCACGAAAACGACATCTGGTGGTGCACCGCCGACATCGGCTGGGTGACCGGCCACAGTTACACCATCTACGGACCGCTCTGCAACGGCTCCACCTCCCTCATGTTCGAGGGCGTGCCCAACTATCCGACCTACAGCCGCTTCTGGCAGATCGTGGAGAAGTACAAGGTGACCCAGTTCTACACCGCCCCCACCGCGATCCGCGCGATCGCCAAGGAAGGGAATCAGTGGGTGGAGGGGATCGATCTCTCCTCGATCCGGATCCTCGGCTCCGTCGGCGAGCCCCTGAACCCCGAGGCCTGGCACTGGTACTACAGCGTAATCGGCCGCAATCAGTGCCCGATCGTCGACACCTGGTGGCAGACGGAAACCGGCGGATTCATGATCCTGCCGCTCCCCGGCGCGATTCCCATCAAACCGGCGATGGCGACGCTCCCCATCATGGGCGTCGTTCCGACCCTGGTGGACGACTCGACCGGCGAGGAGGTGAAGGATCTGGTCGGCCGCGGCGCCCTGTGCATCAAACGGGCGTGGCCCGGTTTCACCCGGACGATCTACGGGGATCACAAGAAGTTTGAGGAGACCTACTTCGAGCCCTTCCCCGGTTTCTATTTCACCGGCGACGGGGCGCTCCGGGACAAGGACGCCTACTACCGGATCACGGGCCGCATCGATGACGTCATCAACGTCTCCGGCCACCGGATGGGGACCGCCGAAGTGGAAGCGGCCCTGAACTCCCACGAGAAGGTGGCGGAATCCGCCGTCGTCGGCTATCCCCATGAGATCAAGGGGCAGTCGATCTATGCGTATGTTACGCTGAACACGGGCGTGGAAAAATCGGATGCGCTGAAGAAAGAGCTCGTCGCGCATGTCCGGAACATCATCGGACCCATCGCCACCCCGGAGAAGATCCAGTGGGCGGACGGACTTCCGAAGACCCGGAGCGGCAAGATCATGCGGCGCATCCTGAAGAAGGTGGCCGCGAACGAGGTCAACGATCTCGGCGATACGAGCACGCTGGCCGATCCGTCCGTGGTTACGGATCTGGTCAAGAACAGGCTGTAAATGAGATGATGTCCTCCCCGCCGGTTTGGTATGTTGGTATGGGGACCGATTTGAAATCTGTTCCCATACCCGGGCGGGTAAAAAACGGCGGGCTATACAAGGTGATGGGGACATGAAATCTGTCCCCGTTGCGACAGGAATTTTTTTGGCGGATGCGCGATCCGCTGGTCAAGATTATGGGGATAGATTTGAAATCTGTCCCCATAATTTCCGGGAAGGAGAAAAATGTGAATATTATTGCATGCGTAAAACAGGTTCCGGATACGGAGGCCCAGATCAAGGTAAAGCCGGACGGATCGGGGATCGAAGAAGGCGGCATCAAGTGGGTCATGAACCCCTATGACGAGTTCGGAGTGGAAGAGGCCCTGCGGCTGAAAGAGAAAAACGGCGGCGATGTGACCATCGTTTCCATCGGTCCGCAGCGGGCGATGGAGACGATCCGGACCGCCCTCGCGATGGGCGCCGACAAGGGGATCCACATCTGCGATCCGGTGTTCGACGGCGCGGACGCCTTTGCCACAGCCTCGGCTCTGGCCGCGGCGATCAAGGGGATTCCCTATGACATCATCTTCTGCGGCCAGCGGGCCATCGACGACGACTCCGGTCAGGTGGGCGCCATTCTGGCGGAGCTCCTGGGCATCCCCCAGGTTACGGTGGTCACCAAGTTTGAGTTTACGGGCGGCGCCGTCAAGGTCATCCGGCCCATCGAAGGGGCGCAGCTCCTGATCGAGTGCCCGTTCCCCTGCGTCGTGTCGGCCCAGAAGGGGCTCAACGAGCCCCGCTATGCGTCCCTCCCCGGGATCATGAAGGCCAAGAAAAAACCGGTCGATGTGAAGGACGCCGCCGCGCTGGGCGTTACGGTTGCGGCCAATGCAAAGGTTGCCCGGTTTGTGCCGCCTCCGGCCAGGGCCGCGGGGAAGATCATCTGCGGCGACGACCCGGCGGTGAAGGCCGCGGAACTGGCCAGGCTGCTTCGGGAAGAGGCGAAGGTCATCTAATGCGACTTCGGAAAAAATCCATAGGCTGCGTTGCGCTTCCGCCTACGTCGTTGCGGCGTACGGGACAGTACGCCTCACTCCTCGGTGTCGCGCGCCTTGCCTCTGGAGTTTTTTGCGAAGCCGCTTATCATTGAATTCTCATTGAATGACGGAGGATATAGGCATGGCAAAAGGGGTATGGATTGTTGCAGAACAGCGGGACGGCGCCTTCCGTAAGATCAGCTTTGAACTGGCCAGCACGGCACGGAAGCTGGCGGATGTCCTTGGAGAAGAGGTGTGCGCCGTCCTCTGCGGCTCGGGGATCGAGGGGATCGCCGGGCAATTGGGAAAATATGGCGTGGACAAGGTCTTTGTGGCGGACAGTCCCGCCCTCGAACCCTACACGACGGACGCGCATGCGGCGGCGGTGGCAAAGATCGTCCGGGAGAATGATCCGTCCATCCTGCTTTTGGGCGCCTCGACCCAGGGGAAGGACCTCTCCGCCCGTCTCGTCGGGAAACTGGCGACGGGCATGGCGACGGACTGCACGGACGTGAAGATCGCCGACGGCAAACTGCTCGCGATCCGGCCGATGTATGCCGGAAAATGCTTCGGCGAGGTGGTGTTCTCCACCTTCCCGCAGATGGCGTCTCTCCGGCCGAACGTCTTCCCCATGGTGGAAAACGCGAAGGCCGGCGCCGTCGTGAAGTTCGATCCGGCCCTCGATGCGGGTCAGCTCAAGACGAAGGTTCTGGAGGTGCAGAAGGATACGAGCGGCAAGGCGGATCTGACGGAGGCCAACATCATCGTCTCCGGCGGCCGCGGCATGAAGGGTCCGGAGAATTACGGCATCATCGAAGAACTGGCGGCCGTCCTCGGCGCCACCGTCGGCGCCTCCCGCGCGGCTGTGGATGCGGGCTGGAGACCCCAGTCCGACCAGGTGGGACAGACCGGCAAGATCGTCTCTCCGAACCTCTATGTCGCCTGCGGCATCTCCGGCGCCATCCAGCATCTGGCCGGGATGAGCTCCTCGAAATTCATCGTGGCGATCAACAAGGATGCCGAGGCGCCCATCTTCACGAAGGCGGACTACGGCGTCGTGGATGACCTCTTCAAGGTCGTTCCCGAATTCACCAAAGAGTGCAAGAAGCTGCTTGCATAATAAGCAGGGACAGCGCCCGATCTGTGCGGGGACAGATTTGAAATCTGTCCCCTGTTTTCCCCGGGAGGGGTTATGGAGCACGTTGCATTTTCGGTCGGAAACGAAGGAAGACAGGTCTTCTGGAATGCCGAACATTTTGAGCCCGTCCTCTTTTTCTTCACCGCGATTGCCCTCGTCATCTTCGCCTACGGCATCTACCGGCGGTGGCGGATGTGGGTTGCCATCGGCAAGCCGGAGATCCGTACGGACCGCCTCAAGGAGCGGATCCGGTCGCTCTTGATGAACGGGCTCGTCCAGTGGAAGACCTTCCGGGACCCCTATCCCGGGATCATGCACGGATTGATCTTCTTCGGTTTCCTGGTCCTGCTCTTCGGGGCGGCCTTCGACGCCACGGAGTTTCACATCACGGAACCGCTCGGTTGGGCCTTCCTCCGCGGGACCTTCTACCTGGTCTTCTCCTTCCTGATGGACCTCTTCGGCCTGGCCGTCCTGATCGGCGTGCTCCTGGCGATCGACCGGCGGTACATCCAGCGGCCCGACCGGCTCGGTTATCAGGGAAAGCCGGACAACACCCCGGATGATGCGATCGTTCTGCTGCTCCTCATGGGGATCATCGTGACGGGTTTCATCATCGAGGCCCTCCGGATCCATGTGACCAATCCTCCGTGGGAGTACTGGTCCTTCGTCGGGTGGCTGCTGGCCAAGGCCTTCGTCGGCGTCGATCCGGGAACGGCGAAGATCCTCCACAAGGTGACCTGGTGGACGCACACCTTCATCTCGCTGAGTTTTATCGCCTATATCCCCTACTCCCGCCTGATGCACATCATCACAACGCCCGCCAACCACTTCATGGCGTCGCTGCAACCGGCGGGGCACATCGAGCCGATCCGGGACTTCGAGAACGCGGAGTCCTTCGGCGTGGGCAAGTTGGAGGAGTTCACGAAAAAGCAGGTCTTCGATTCGGACGCCTGTACGCGCTGCGGGCGCTGCCAGGACGGCTGCCCGGCCTACCTCTCCGGGAAGCCTCTCTCTCCGAAAAAGTTGCTCCAGGACCTCAAGACCTTCTGGCTGGAACAGGCGCCGGCGGCCATTGCGGCGAAAAGGGCCGCGGGATGCGCCGCGGCGGTGGAAGGGAAACCCGTGGAAACGAACCTCCTCGTCAAGACCCTCGACCGGGTGGATGCCCTGGTCGATGCGGTGGTGAAAGGGGCGACGCGGGAGGCGGCGCCGGCGGAGAAGGCGATGGTCGGCGAGGTGGTCGATCTGCACGAGCTGTGGGCCTGCACGAACTGTCTCTACTGCCAGGAGAACTGCTCGGCCTCAATCGAGCATGTCCCCAAGATCGTCGGGATGCGGCAATACAAGGTCCTCACCGAGGCGGATTTCGCGCCGGAGCTCCAGCTCACCTACCGGAACATGGAGAACAACTCCAACCCCTGGGGGATCGGCGCCCACCTGCGCGCGGACTGGGCGAAGGAGCTCGGGATCCATACCCTGGCCGAGGATCCCAACGTGGAGTACCTCTTCTACGTGGGCTGCTCCGGATCGTTCGACGACCGCGGGAAGAAGGTCTCCGCGGCCTTCGCCAAGATCCTGAAGGCGGCGGGTGTGAGCTTCGGCATCCTCGGAACGGAGGAGGGGTGCTGCGGCGACTCCGCCATGCGGGGCGGCAACGAATACCTCTATCAGACGCTGGTCCAGGCGAACATCGAGGTGATGAAAAAATACAATGTGAAGAAGATCATCGCCACCTGTCCCCACGGCTACAACGCCCTGAAGAAAGACTACCCGCATTTCGGCGGGAACTTCGAGGTTTGGCACCACACGGAGATCATCGCCGATCTGATCGCCAAGGGGAAAATTACCCTCCAGAAACCGGTGGATGGACTCTTTGCCTATCACGACTCCTGCTTTCTCGGCCGTTACAATGAGATCTACGACGAGCCGCGGCGGATCCTCAAGGCCGTTCCCGGCCTCCGACTGACGGAGATGGAGCGGAATCTCGCGAAAAGCTTCTGCTGCGGCGCCGGCGGGGGGAGGATGTGGATGGAGGAGGACATCGGCGAGCGGATCAACGACATGCGGACGGACCAGGCGATCGCCGCGGGCGCCGACCGGATCGCCGTGGGCTGTCCCTTCTGCCTGACGATGCTCTCCGACGGCATCAAGGACCGCAAGAAGGAAGAGGGCATGGCCGCTCTCGACATCGCAGAGATCGTCTGGAAGGCCATGGACCTCGAAGAGGAGAAGCCGCCGGTCGACGTCTGCGCGGCGCCGGCCTCCTGATTTCGGCCTTTTTGGGTCATGCAGGCCTCTTACATCGTAATCGTTCCTACGCTGGAGCGTGGGAACGATGTGAGACCTTTGAAAAATACCCCCATTTTGTCATTCCCGCGAAAGTGGGAATCCGGAAGGTCTTGAAAGGACTGGATTCCTGCTTCCGCAGGAATGACGATTTGTCGAGTTCCAGGCGAAATTCAATAATTCTATAGGAA
>PLLC01000032.1 GCA_003141195.1 Syntrophaceae bacterium | reverse complement strand
CCTGCCTCAACTCTTCTGCTGTCTTGGCCTTGGATAAACACCCTTTTGCCTGCTCCAATAAATCTCCGCCTCTCGCCTTCCTCGCCATAGCCACACCTCCTCATGGATATGCGGCTATTATAGCATGAATGATTTAGAAATGGAATTATACCACCAACTCCTCCTTCACTGGCGGTTCTCCGGATAAACTTTACGATAAAAGCACTGGTTATCTCCTTGAATTCCGGTTTGGGATTGCCGTTTGTTGCGCACCCTTCCACTTTGTATCATGCCGATTATTATCGTGCATCCCGAAATGAGCGACTCTGCCCGTTCCCGAGAGGATCATCCGATACCAGGAGAGGGATTGCATGCATGCCCACCCTCAGATGTCGAAATCGCAACCAGGACTTTGTTTCTGGTAGAAAGACAAGCCCCGTAATTTTGAATACGCAACCACCGTGACAGGTCGCGTACCCATAGCAAAGTACTCAAACTGATCACCGGGATTGAACAACGCAAATCTAATCCTGCGCTCTCTATCTTTCGTTCCGATAATGTCTATCTTTCCAAACCCTTTTTCTGGTTTTGTCTTGTATCCTTCTTCGGATAGCTGAAAATCACCTGTCGCCTGAAACTCAAGGACGATCTCTATGTTTTCGATCGGTTTCTTGCCGGTATTTTTTAAACGCACGTAAATCGGATTTGGCCCTTGGGCACCATCTGGAAGTTCAATTACCTTCCCGGTATCAACCTCGACGAGTTCCACTTTAACCTTGCTGAGTGGCGCACAGATATAGGCATCAATTCGATAGTCGGGTACATCAATCATCTTTTCCTTAAATATGGTGAACATGATTGTACACGTCGCACCAACGATTGCTCCAATAATCGCTGCAATAATGAGATGGATAAACTGCTTCTTGTCCTTAACAATGGGAGTCTTTTTCATTCCACTATGCCTTTATTCAATGTTGAATGAGCCATTTTGGGGTCGGCTGGTTGTGTGTCGAGAATGGTCTGGTAGGGCTGGCCGGTTTCTTTGGCGCGCTGCATGGCGTCGTATATTTCGAGGATCAGATTTTTTGTGCGGTATTCGCCATATTGGGCAATGTCTTTGCGTTTGACTATGGGGAAGGTGTCCAGGATGTAGTCGGCGTCGTCACGGTTGATACCGTAAAGGTGGAAGTACAGAGCGTCCAGTTCACAGCGGATCTTGAAGCGGCGGTCTACGTCCCAGATGAATGGTTCCGGCAGGGGCGGTCGCGTGGCTGGATTGGGGTAAAGTTCCGCCCAAACGTCCTCGGCAAAGGGCTTTATGTCATAGGCAGTGTAGGTGAGTTCGAGAACATGGCGAGACATCCAGTGAATCGGTTCGGAAATTATTTCATTATGATAATGAAAGGTTGGGGGCAAAACCGGAATCTGAAATAAGTAGAAAAAGGAAAGATATGTTGTATTTGCTTTATTTCTCAGCACATAATCAAAGATGAAAGAGTTCAGGTTGGCCAGCAGTGCTGCTGTTAATAAACTCTTTACACTTGAGGGAAACAGAATCGGTGCATTGTGATGGATTGCCACAACGGGGAGGTGACAACTGATCCACGTCCTTTCATTTGTCGGTGATGTAACTCCCTTGTAGGCAATAAATCCGATTTTTTTCTGATGTTCTGGCAATTTGTTCAGCACCAAGCTCTCTTCAACCCAATAGTGTGGAAGAGCAAAGCGAAGGTTATCTTTCAAGTCATTCTCACCTAATTCATAACCTTGACCCTTGCGAAGGATATTCTCATCGTTAACAACGACATCGGCAGCCCGGTGATTATAAAAATGCATCATTTTCCCTTCATACAACGGCAGATACCGTGCCCCGTCGCGCTCGAAGATGTTTCCGGCAAGTTTCCAGCCGTCGGCCTCCAGTTGCTCCCGTGTGCGGAACAGATTGGAGTCGTTGGCCATGTCGAACATCCTTAGAAAACTGATCCCCCAAGGATTGCCGGCTTCGCCCTTGGATTCGTCGATCAGGACCGGGACGCGGCGGTAGATGGCCTTGGTGATCTCGGCGTCCCGCTTGCCCCGGAAGATGGGGCAGGTGCGGGTATTGGGATTCAGGAGGGCGATGTCTTCTGAGGAGAGCTTGAAGTGGCGGTCCGATTCGTGGAGCTGTGCTGCGTTGGTCAGGAAGAAGGCGAAATCGGTCCCCTCGGGGGCGGCGTCCGGCCCGCCCATGGTGAAGAGACAAAACTTATACGACCTGTGAACAGCGGGAAAGATGCCTTCCCGGTTCTCAAAATCATAGAGACTCAAGAGTGCCTTCTTCTCCGTCAGGTCGGCGAAGAACTGCTTGTTCGTGTCGTCCGTGGCGATGCCCGTGGGGACGATCACCCCGGCGCGGCCCTTGTCCGACAGGAGTTCCCGGAAAAGACCGGCGAAGATCTGGTAGGTATTGATGTCCCCCACGGCAGAGAGGGGATAGCGGCCCGATGATCGGAGAAAGTGGCTCTCGCCCTCGGATGCCCGTTTGGCCGAAGCGAAGGCTTTCCAGAGGGCCGGGTTCGTCTCCGGGAGTTTCGCGATCAGGCGCTTGCGGGCGGCGGCGTTGGGGGCGTTTGCGATCTCCGGATCCCGCTGGGCGAAAAACTCCTTTTCCTGAAGCTTGATCCGCTCCCAAGGCGGGTTCCCGAGGTCGCAGTCGAACCCCTGCCGTGTCATGAAGACTTCGGGGAACTCCAGATGCCAATGGAAGAAGCGGTGCTCTTCCGCCAGTGCTTTCACCCGGCCGGCGGTCTTTCCGGTCAAGGCGTAGGCCCCGTCGCGGAGGTGGCGGAAGACGTCCTGTGTGGGGACGGTGTCGTAGGTCTCCTTCGTCAGGGGCCAGAAGAAGGCTGCCGTCCAGAGATCCGCCAGGTCGTGCTGATGGCGGATGGTGCGGCCATCGAGAAGGGTGTCATACTGCCGGGTTTTTTCCGAAACCTGTTTGATGTTATCTTCGGGAAGGGAGGCCCAAGTGGCATAGGCCGAGGCAGCTTCCCGCCAGTCTGAGCGGTCTTCCTGGATCATGAAGAGGTCCTGCTGCCCCTTCCTCTCCTCCTTGTTTTTCCGGCGGATGGAGGAGGCCACGGCGGGATCGTCCCCCTCGACGGGCTTGAAGGCGTCGTCGGGGATGCCTTCCTTCAGCAGTTCCGGCGTCGCTCCAATGATGGAGTTGCCGCACTTGATCCGATGGTCCAGAAAGCCCAGGGGCTTGCGCGGATCGAGTGACTCCAGCCAGAGGGCCACCTTGCAGAGCTCCACGGCCAGAGGATTGATGTCCACGCCGTAGATGCAGTTGGCTACCACATCCCGGAGGGCTTCCCGAAGGGCTTCCAGCGGAGGCTCCCCTTCGCCGGTCCGGACGACGGCCAGATTCTTGGCGATCCGGTGGGCCGCAGCGATGAGGAAATGGCCGGAGCCGCAAGCAAGATCCGCAACCTTCAGTGCGAGCAGAGCTTTTTCTGGATCGGGTTTCTTCATGGCCTCGTCGAGCAGCGGTTCCAGAGCAGAATCGAGAAGACAGCGGATGAGCGACGGATGGGTGTAATAGGAGCCCGTCGTCTTGCGTTCCGAGCCGGCATAGGTCTTGAGGGCGAAGGTAAAGGCCTCCGCGTTCAGTTCCGGGTGGAGCTCCAGGAGGCTTTCATAGACGCTTCCCAGCTCTTCCGTACCGAGGTTGCGGTAATCGACGGGGCGGAGGATGCGGTTCTCCTCGGTATAGCAGAGGCCGCGAATAGCGGAAAGGAGCGCGTCGTTGGCCAGTTTGCAGCCGTTGATATCGGGGAGGGTCTCCGGGGAGAAGAGAAAGCCGTTCAGGGCGGGAATGCCGAGGCTTGACTCCCCTTTTTCCAAGCAGGCGAAGGTGACACGAAGTCCTGCATAGAGGTCGCCGTGGCGGGTTCCCCGGCGCCGGCCCGCCAGACGGCGGAGACGGGCGATGGCATAAAATGCATAGCGTTTTCTGACATCGGCGGTGATATCCGAAAGCGGGATGAGCACCCGATCTTCGGCGACAAAGAGAAAGATGAAACGGTAGATCAGGCGCAGAAGCTGCTGATAGTAGCCGAGGGGGCTTAGGGTCCCGGTCTGCAAGGTCCTGCGGAGGGCCGTGTTTTCAGGGTGGGCAAGGAATCCCTGCCCCAGGGCGGTGATAGCCTGTTCCACGCCGTCCCGGAGCCGGTCCAGGGCGCGGGTGCCGCGTTCCTGGGCCTCCCTGCTCCATTGCTCCAGCCGGCACTCTTCGGGATTGTCCGCCCCCAGGCGGGACTGGTGCAACAGGAGATACAAAAGGACGAAATCGGGGTAGATCTCGCCCTCCATCAAGGCTTCCAGATCGAAGTCGACGTAGGCCTGGCGGGTCAGGCTGATGTTGTCGCGCAAGATCCGGAGACGGTGGCCGTTGGAGACGACGCCCCAGAGATGATTCTCGGAACGGTTGAGAAACTCCTGAACGAGGCTGTGGGGGCTGAGACGCGCGGCCCCGGCCACGCCCGGCGTCCGGCGATCCAGGTCCTGGCGGAAGCTGACCAGGTGGATGGGGGTGTGATGCCAGATATGGCTGATCGGGTAGGTGTTGCCCCTGATCTCCTGGGCTTTCGCGGCCAGCAGACGGCCATAGCCCAGTTCCTGGAAGAGGATCAGGAGCCAGCGCTCGCGGGTCAATGTGGTCCCGGTGTCCGAATCGGTCAGCTTTTCCGCGGCGGCCCGGAAGGTACGCCAGGCGCCAAGGCAGCGGAACCAGGCCCGATTGACGGCCTCGTTGATCTTCTCCGATTTCTCCAGATGATAGGATTCCGGGTCCAGTCCCTCCAGAGTACGGTCCCCTTCGACGATGCGCCTGAGGATTTCCGCCGGGAGCAGGGCGCCTTCGGTTCGTATTGTCGTGAATATGTCGCCGGTTTTTCCTCTCATGGCTGAGTCACGGGCAGATAAACGTAAATCCCCAACACATCCGGGGGCAGGTGCGGTTCGACGCGGTATTTCACGCCGCTCATTCGGGCGGCGCTGCGGACGCGCCGGTGGGCATTCAGCAGCTCTTTTCCCCGCCGGTGGGCCTCTTGTTCCAGATACGGATTTAGGTGATCGAATCCCTCGACGATCCTTGTAACGAACTGGGCGGCGCGGTCCGGGCTGATGTTCATCGCCGGTTCGGCCAGGATCAGCTTTTCCGCCGCGTCATCATCCAGCCATTCGGCCCTCTCCGGTGCTCCGGAAAATCCCAGCAGCCGGCAGTCTTCCGCCAGGAGAGGGCTGTCGATACCGTTTCGGGTCGTGATGATGTAGTAGCGGAACCGGACGAGGAGCAAGGTCGTCCGGCGCTCAACCCTGTGGGTGTAGATGACGCCGCAGCGCCGGGCAATGCCTTTCAGGAGGGGGTCCAGGGATGCGTTCATCACATAGGCCGCCAGGGCCTCCACCGTGGGATGGGTGCGGTTCAGATAGGCAACCCCCTCCGGGACGGGCATGTCGAAACGCCCCTGGAAAGGCTTGCCGTAGAGAAGGGCTTCTTTCAGCGGCGCGGGGGATTCCGTCAGGTCAAATCGATACGAGTCCTTCCGGTCCGTAATCACCGCGCCGTGGGCGGTAAACACATCCAGGACGAAACGCCGGACATCGGCGCCCAGACCGATCGACGCCTGCACCGCCTGCAGTTCCGCCGCGACCTCGTCCACCTTGATGGTCTCCTGGGCAAAGACGGTCCGGGATCGCTTTTCGCGTGCCGTGGCGTCATCCCACTTGCTGAAAAGTTCCTTGCGTTGCGGTTTGAACATCTCATCGAATCCGGGCAGATAGGCTTGGGCGCTGCCTGTGGCCCTTTCCCGGAGGAGGAGGCCCTCGAAGATCGCCTCGATCACCTGGGCGGTTTCCACGGGGACGGGAACGGAGATGCCCAGGGTTGTCCGGATCGTCTTGTGCTTCCGGATCAGGACGTCCAGGACGATGCCGTCGATCTGGTTGTCCGTCCCATAGTAGGTGAGGACCCGGATCCTGTCGCGCGGCTGGCCGAAGCGGTCCACGCGGCCCTCCCGCTGTTCGTGGCGGGTGGGGTTCCAGGCGAGATCGTAGTGCATGACGGCGTCGAAGCGCTCCTGGAGGTTGATCCCTTCGCTCAGGCAATCGGTGCAGACGAGGACCCGCTTGGGGTTTTCAGCCAGTTGGATGATCCTCTCCTCCCGCTCGGCGTGTGGAAGGGTTCCCGTGACCGCCGCGACGGCCACGTCCGCGGGCAGCGCCTTGTGGAGCTGCTCGGCGACGTACTCCGCCGTGGGGATGAACCGGCAAAAGACGATGGGGTTGTAGCCGTCCTTCAGCAATTCTTTGATCAGAGTGATAGCTTTTTTGAGCTTGGCGTCCTTTTCCCCAGCGAGTCTGTCCGCCTCCCGAGCCATCGCGAGAAGACGCCTGCGCAGAGCCTGATCCGCGTCCGCCGTTTCCTCGGCATCTCCGGGGTCGCTCCCGGGGATGAGGTCCGTGCCCTCTCCGGCATCCTCCAGATCGATGTCCAGGACGGTGCGGCGGCCGATCTCGTCGGCTTCCTCGGGCGTCGCGGCGTCGGCGGATGCGGCGCGGTTCCTCAGGGTGGCCGCTGCAGCCGCAGGACTGCTGGCGAGGGAGCGTAAAAGGGCCAGGGCGGACCACCAGCGGACCCTCTGTCGGTAATGACCGCCGCCCTGGTCTTGAACCGTCTCGCGGGCGTAGTCGAGAACACGGTCGAAGAGGCGCCGGTAATCCGAGCCTTCGCCCAAGGCATAGGTTTCCTCTCGGTCCTCGCGACTCGGGAATGGGGTATCGGTCTTCATGTAATGGCGGATGTCGGCCCGGCGGCGCTGGACGAAATGTGCAGCGAGTTTCCGGCGGTAGGGTTCGTTCTGCGGTCCGGCAAGTTCGGACGGCAGATCGGCGAAGGCAGGATCGATAAAAGATAACAGCGACCGGAACGCCTCGTCCTTGCCGCTGTGGGGCGTCGCCGTCACGAGGATGAGGTGGCGGTTCGGATCTTGGGCGATACTGCTGATCAGGCGGTTTCGCTGGTGCCGCCCTCCCCGCTGAACCTCCGCGTAGGCGCAGCCGTGGGCCTCATCGACGATGACCAGCTCCGGACAGGTCCGGATGAACTCGTCACGGCGGCGGTCGGCCTTGATGTAGTCCATGGAGACAACGACGTACGGGTAATGGTCGAACAGGGACTCGCCGATGCGGAGATGCCTTTCCAGGCGGCCGGCGGTTCCCGGCAGGACAAGTTCCGCGGAGATGTGAAACTTGGCGTCCAGCTCCGTCTGCCACTGCTCGGCCAGGTGGGGCGGGCACAGGACGGCCAGACGCGTCGCCTCACCCCGGTCGAGGAGTTCCCGGGCGATCAGCCCCGCTTCGACGGTCTTCCCCACGCCGACGTCATCGGCGATCAGAAGACGCACCGGGTCCAGCTTCAAAGCCATCAGGAGGGGAACCAACTGATAGGGTCTGGGCTCCACGCCGATTTTGGCAAAGGAACGGAATGGTCCCGCGCTGGAGCGGAAGCCCAGGCGTATGGCGTCCCGCAGGAGGCGGCAGGAACGGTAATCGCCGATTTCGTTCGGGTTGGGAAGGTCAAAACGGGCCGGTTCGACCGGCTCCAGGGAGGTGCAGATCCCGGCGATTTCATCCTCCGTCCCCCCCAGAGGCCGCAGCATCAGAAAATCGTCCTGCGACTCGGGGAGCACCACCCATTCTCTGCTGCGCGCTCTGACTAGTGAACCGACGGCGAATGCCATCCCACATCCTTAGAGTTACATATTGAGATAATCTTTCATAGCCGCCAAGAAGGCTCTACCCTCGTCGATTTTCAGTGAAGCGACGGGTTCGACGATTTCCTCATCAATGTCGTAATCAGCAATCTCTCTGATTTTGCGGGCATTAATGAGCATCCGATGGAATTTGGGCTCGATTCTTCCCGGCTTGGCAAAGTGGTAACCGAAGGCGGACTCGACTGCCGAATGCTTGATGACATCGATCCCTTCAGCCTTCAATACCGCCTGGGCAGCGTAATACATTGCATAATAGATTTTGCTGGCTGCATCCGGCGCGTGTCCACCCTTCAGTAAATCTTCCGCCACTTCGAGGGCATGTTCGGCTTTGTCGAGGTACCTCCGCGCTTCATCCGTCATATGGAAATGCCTTCTTTTTCGACATGCTTGTAAAAGGACAAGCCTTTTTCCGTTGCGCTGCGAAAGCGCGCCTCGGAGAAAACCTTTAATGAGATAACCGGTTTGAAATCATGATCCCACATGACGCCATAGGCAATCTCATCGAGGGCGCCCTCGATTTCCGGCGTCTTCTCATCGACCAGAGCGACCAGATCGAGGTCTGAATCTTCCATACCGCCGCCCCTGGCGCGAGATCCGTAGAGGATGAGTTTTATCAAGCGCTTCCGCAGGTCGGCGGATAGCCTGCTCTTCAATTCCAGGATGATCTTCCTGTCCTGTTCTTTCATGGCTCCTGTCATGTCACACCTCTTTAACGTCGCCGAAGATGCCTGGAAAGCGAGAGACTGTTTCGCGCCAATCGTCCTGATGATTGAAGACGATCACCGTGTAACCGAAGTCTTCCAGGCTTTCCCGCTGCTGGGCGTCTCTTTCCGCCCGCTCCGGGTAATCGTGGATCGGACCGTCCACGTAGATCATAGTCTTTTGGTTATCGTATATGAAATCGGGTCGGGTTTCAAACTTTTGCATGTAAACCTGAGCCCTTTCCGGAAGATTCAGGTGGTGAGAATCAAGAAAACGGAGCCATTTTCTCTCCAGCTCCGAGCCGGCCTGGTTCATGAGCCGCTGCAGGTGCTCCACCCTGGGAATACCGGTCGGAGATGCGGAGACTTTGGCCTGCAGAAATCCCAAGAGCAGGTCGCGAATGGACTTGCGATCGATGTGCCGGTGGTCCGTCTGGTTGCTGTAACTGAGCAGACAGTCGTAACAGGCGGCTTCGCAGTCCTCTTTCGCGCCATCCGCCCTTTTTCGATCCTCCCCCGTATTCGGATCGAAGTGACAGAGTTCGAGGGCCGTTCTGGCCACTTCGGCAAAGGCGTCCGGTTCATCGACCAGGTGTCTGAGCACGCCGGCACCGCCCTCGGCCGCTTCATAAAAGAGCAAAACCCGCCGCTCATCTTTTCCGGGCAGGGGATCGACCGCCAGTTCATTGTCCTCAAGCTGGTAGCATGTCTGAATCGCATTCTTGAGCGCCGACTGGAGGGAAGCCATCTGATTCAGTTCCAGATTTCCGGCCGGATCGAACAGTAGGCAGTTGCGCCGATCCTCGACAAAGGGAATGACCCGGATGGATTTAGCCGTCATCGGATCGTCTTCGTCCTGCTCGATCGCGGCGTTGTTGCTTCCCCAGTAGCCTCTTTCCGTGTCGAGGACAAATCCCGTCTGCCGGTCGCTGCGCTTCCACCCCATATTGATGCGCCAGATGGTGGCCGCGCTACCGTAAATCAGTTTGGCAAGGCTTCCTTCTCCGGGGTGTTCCACTGTAGATCGTCGGTACGAAGGTCGTCCATCGTGGTCTGCAAAGCGGACCCCCGTTTTGATCTCATAACCCTGCCGCTGTCTTTCCTCTTCATCGCAGTTGATGCGGTCTTTTCTTTTTGTTGAGACATTCTGAATCCGGAAAAGCTGCTCCAGCGGCTTCTCCAGAAGGGTGTTGCAGTATTCGCAGAGGTCGGCGCCGGCCGTGTCTCCCCATATATCATGGAGGTATCCGCACTGCGGGCAGAGTTTGGCCGAGGCGGTTTTGACATCGTCATCGCCCACGGGCATGATGACCCGATTGATCACATAGCGGGAGCCTTCGTGATAGATGATGTTCCGGGGACCGAATTCTGAGATGGCCAGGAATCTCGGACGGGAGAGGAAATGGTCCTGTCGTTCTCGCCGGCCCGGGATATAGGCGGAAAGGGGCAGCCTGGGGAAATTATAACCGGGAAGGAAGCCTTCACTGGCGAAATAACGGTAGCTGTAGAAGTCGGACTGCATGATCTTGTCCGATTCGATCAGCAGGTCCAGTTGCGCTTCCGCTTCTCGCCGTAGGCGTTTGGCTTCCAGCTTGTCGGACGGGCTCCGCGACGCGTCGCCGATAATCCGGTTCTGGATTTCCCTCTGCTTCAAGGCGGCGCGGTAAAGACCCCGCCACCGCTCACAGGCCTGTTCAAAATTCAGATGGATCTTCTTGAAGACCTCGCCCAGCCATCCCTCGCTGTACCAGTCCGCATCCCTGAGATCCTCGCTGATGGTATTCAGGATATCCTTCGCCCGCATCAGCGCCCTCGTTCTTGGTTTTTCGTCTTCGAGGGAATCACGAACATGGGGTTGCAGTTCGAGGGATGGGGATTCGCCGGCAAGATCCAGAATGTTCTTGAGCGACTTGCCGAGGGATTGCCCGGTCTCCGCAAGCCACACCGCATGAACATGGGCTCTGACGAGGTCTTCGTTTGCCAGTTCAAGCCGCGGGGGGACAACGACGCCGGCAACCATGAGCTCCGGACGCTTGAAGAAGTACTGATCGTGGGGACTGCCGGTCGTGCAATAGGTGAAAACCAGCGCCGGCTGCCCGCTGCGCCCGGCCCGACCGCTCCGCTGGGCATAGTTGGCCGGGGTGGGTGGCACATTGCGCATGTTGACGGCGTTCAGCGTGGCGATGTCCACGCCCAGTTCCATGGTCGGTGAACAGTAGAGAATGGGGAGTGTCCCTTCCCGAAAATTCCTTTCCCGTTCCTGCCGAGTCTCATTATCCACCTGGGCGGTGTGTTCACGGGCTTCAAGCCCCTTGCCCTCATAGGCGATGTCCCGGTAGAATTCGAGGAAGAACCGGTTTGTCCGCCCGCCCGCTTCCGAAGCGCTGGGCATGCGGATCGCATCGTGGAAGGGCTTGGTCCCATCGCCGGCGACCCAGCGGAGGGCGGCCCCGGGAAGCTGATAGCCTGGGGCCGCGTCATCATGCTCAGGAGGGGCAACCTCCTCGACCAGTCCCGCCACCCGGAGGACCTTGAGAAGCTGTCTCAGGATGACGGCGGTATCTTCCGTGCCGAGCTTGGGCGTGAACTCAGGGAAAGTTTCTCGCCTCCTGAGGTACTGTCCATAGCCGCTTCGCGGAGACAGATAGACATTTCCCCGGAAGTCTTCCCTGATCTTGCCCCGCGGATAAATGACGGCTGCGCTGACCATGGTTTCCTTCTCGTCGATCGCCCACGGGGCTTTCAGCCGCTGGTTGCTCTGCTGCTGAATCCTTTCCTGAAACTGGATATCCAGATAATCCACCTTGATGGCCAAGGAACGCCGCATGAAATCCAGAAGGACTTTCGCAACGGCGAAGCGCGTCTCCGGGGTGGCGCCGACCAGGGCGGGGTGACAACCTTGCCACTCCGCCTCCGCCCGGCAGAGCTCTTCAAGCGATTCATATCGGATTTCCAGAAGGCCGCACTGCTCCAGATTCGGGGACATAACCCGCCAACCCCGGCGCAAATCATGGTAAAGCCGGTATCCCAGAACATTACGCAGGGCCTTTTTCGTCTCCTCTTCGGCGAGGAATTTGACCCCTGGATCATTGGCGTAATATTCCTTCGGCAGATCCAGCGCCGTGAAGGCCCTCTGCGTCAGTTCGTCATGGCTGATACCCGCCGGCCCGGCATCGGATGCGGCCCGGTAAAGGGCGGAGCGGATGAGACCGATTTCGATAAAGTCGTTGAAGTGCCCTGATTGGAGGGAGGCATCCTGGCGGTTGTCAGTGAAGCTCAGGAGTTTTCTGGACTTGAGGTCGAGGGTCTCTTCTTTTTTAAGGTGCCTGATAGCCGAAAGGCTCAGGATCGTCGTTGCGCTGCTCCGGCCTTCGGTTCCGAGAGAGGCCAGCTTTCCGATGTCCGACCTCTGCCGCATATCATAGGAGACGCCGCAGTTCAAGCAGAACCGGAAAGGGGCCTTCAGGTAATGGTAGGTTTTTTGTCCCTCCTCCGATTCGCGGCCTTCCGTGTCGATGACGACGGCCTGCGGGAGGTGCTGTCGGCGATCCTTTCTTATCCGCAGCCCGGTTCCTGTTTCTTCAAGCCAGTCCACGGGCAGCCTCTCGATAATGTCCTGAAGCTCCTCGCTCCACGGTTTTTCTTCATTCCGATACAGGAATCCCGCTTCACTCTCCTCATCATGAAGCTGTTCCGGCAGCTCCCGGCCCGCAAAGAGGCGTTTGTTCGACTCTTGATGGGTCGCGCTCCGGACGCAGTAATATTCCTGTCCGCATTCTCGACAAAAAACCAGTGGCAACAGAACGCGGGAGCGGTCGCCCGGAACGAATTGCTGGCCGTGGACGGTGATATAGCGCGAAGCCGATTCATCTAAGGAGGCGTAGACATTGCCACCGCGGCTGATGAACTGATGCAGCCGGAAGGCAAAGCAGGGAAATCCCGTGTCGGGGTTCTTGCACAGATAACCGGCAAGAAGACCCTCCTGGATGGCCTCTTCACATCGCTTCTCCGGCACATCAATCAACTTGCTCAATTCCCCGGCTGCGCCTTCCTCGCCGCTGATCGCCCGCGGCTTGGATCGGATCAGCCGGTCGGATTCCTTTTCCGAGGTAATGCCGAAGGTGTTTTCGATCCAGATGGACAGGGGGTCCCGAATGAAACTTTCGTGATCCGCCGAGGGATGCTGGTCGGGATCGGCGACCCTGTCCCGCAGATTCTTCAGGAAGATCGGATCGGTCAAACCGATCTCCGGCGTCGAACGCTTCAGCGTTTCACCAATGACACCTTCGGGGTTGACCGGAGCGCCGAAGAGCTTTCGAGCTACTCGGGCCACTTCTTGCCGTTGATCGTCGTATGAGCCGGGACCAGCCATCGTAGCGGACGTTCCGACGCATTGCAAATTTGACGATTTGCAGGCGTTGCGGACGCGGCGGACAAGCAGGGCCACGTCCGCCCCCTGGCGTCCGCGATAGGTATGGAGTTCGTCAAGCACCAGAAACTTCAGACCTTGCGCTGCGCGCACCAGAGACTTGTTTTCCTCCGGACGGGTGAGGATCAGCTCCAGCATCACATAATTGGTCAGAATGATGTCCGGCGGATCGGCGATGATTTCCTGTTTCTGCTCATCGCTTTCCTGGCCTGTGTACTTAGCAAACCGAACCGGTGACTGTCCGGTGGGGTAGCCATTACAGAGAAACTTCTCGAGCTCTCCATACTGGCTGTTGCACAAGGCATTCATCGGATAAACGACGATGGCCTGAATGCCTCTGCCCTTACCGTTGCGGAGAACATGATCCACGATGGGAACGATATAGGCCAAGCTCTTTCCGGAACCGGTTCCCGTCGTCAGGACATAGTTGGCGCCGGATTTCGCCGCTTGAATAGCATCGACCTGATGTCGGTGCAGTCGGAGAGGACTGCCTTCATCGGATTTTTCGGGCTTGATGCGAAAGATTTTTCTACATTCGGGGTGGAGGACGCTGCCGGCAACGAGTTCTTCGATCCATTCGCCGGGTTCAAAAGCCGGGTTAAGCTGAATGAGAGGATCGGGCCAGAGCAGACCTTCTGTCAGGCTTTCATAGACCTTTTCACTGATGATCGGATCCCGGAGGTGGATGAAACTCCGGATGTATGAGGCGTAATCATTGATCAGACGGTTGCGAATGCCGAAAACGTCCATGCGAAATGATCTCCCCGGAAAGACAGCAGCAATGAATTCAAGAGCCAACTGACGGCGACGACCACGGATGATAAAACTCCCTGTGGGCGATGACCCTGTCGTTTTCGATATGCTGGTCGTCGTGATGGGCAATGGCCTGAATCCCGGCCTTTGGAAGATCGATGTACTGTGTTACGGTAAAGGCTGCGGATCGCCTATCCCATTGCCACAACATCAGGATTGAACTTATAGCGCATCTCCCGATTTTTTACCAGACATTCGTTGTTATTTGCGAAAATGGAGCTATCAAGCCTTTTCATCTTTCATTCAGAAGTCAATAAACAAGACAAGTGAGTGGCAGTGTCGCTTTGTATTTGCAAGTTTGGTTCCTTTGCTGGCTTGCAGTTTCTGATAAAGATGGCCGACGGGCTCAGACCGATCCGGGTTCCAACATCATCAAGCATCTTTTGGAACTCCTCGCGGTTCACGCGGATACCCTTTCCCCCTTTGGGAGGATAAGGGTCATTGAAGGCTACATGATCCTCTCCAGCATCCGTTACTACGACCCAATGAGGGATGTCCAACTGGTGCACCACTCCCATGTGTACCAATGCTATCGGTATGAACCCTTCACTGAAAGACCTGGCGACCCGCTCGACCGTCAATCGTCTATACTCCACGGTCAGGCCACGGCCCAGAGCGCGCTTTCTGTTCTCGGCAATCCCGAAAACAGCCAATCTCGCATCTTCCGGCGTAANNGCGCCTCTTACTCCGATCATGTTGCATTGACGCCATACCTCAAACTCCAGGGTGCGGTTCAGCTTAAGGTGGGGGTCAGAAAACTTGAAAATCATCAGCACACAAGCGGGACCACAGGTGAATTCGGCGCTTTGGGCGTAGTAGGGTATTTTTAACCTCATGGAACGCCTTCCTATCGTTTGAGGTTGAAGCTCATTTTCTATTGACATATCTGTTAACATAGTCATATCATTCGCAGAAAATCAAGATAATTATCCGCTTAAAGGAGACAACGATCATGAACAAATCGGACCTTATCGCAGCACTGGCCGCTAATGAAAACCTGACCGAAAAGCAGGCAACAGAGATCATCAATCTGATCTTCACCGGATTCACGGATACGCTAAAAAAGGGAGGCAGAAAAGTATCTTGAATTCTAATTCCCCTATCTTCGGCCTGGGTCAGTGCTCCCTTGATTACATAGGGATGATCCCCGCTTATCCGCCTCCTGATGTAAAATGCGAATTCACCAACATGCAGATGCAGGGTGGAGGTCCCGTCGCAAACGCCTTAGTCGCTCTCAGTCGATGGGGGTTGCCATGTTACATTTCCGCTGTTGTGGGAGACGATGCCTTCGGCAAAACAATCGCAGATTCCCTTCGTGAAGAGGGTATAGATACCGGCGGTCTTGTTACAAGAATCGGTCATCTTTCACAATTTGCTTTTATCGTCACTGAACCTGATATGGCGCGCAGAACGATTTTCTGGCAGCGACCAACGGGGATGCCGATACAGCCTGATAATCTTGATTTAGAGGTACTCCAAAAAAGCAGTGCTCTTCACACGGACGGGATATTCACAGAGGCATCTATCTTTGCTTGTATCAGGGCTAAAGAGGCAGGCATCCCTGTTATTGTAGATGCGGGAACTCTTAGGGACGGAATGCTGGACATCGCCCGATTGAGTGACTGCTTTATAGCGTCAGAGACCTTTTCGCAGGCAATGGCGGAAGACCCTGTAGAAACATGCCATAAATTATCCGAACTTGGCTGCCGTTTCGTTGGTGTCACCTTGGGAGCGAAAGGATATATCGCTATGATCGATGGCCGTGTCATTAAAAAACCCGCTTATCCGGCAAGGGCGATTGATACGACGGGTTGCGGCGATGCATTTCATGCCGGTGTTAGCTACGGTATCGTTCAAGGCTTGGATGCAGAAGAATGCCTTGACCTCGGTGCTTGGGCTGCCGCTTCGGTCAGTACGCAGATTGGGGGACGAAAAGGGATTCCTACATACAAAGAATTGAAAGAGCGAGGATATTGAAAAATCCAATATCCTCGCTGAATATCAACTGATCGACCACTCCCCTTTTATGATATTCTTTCTCATGGTTAACATCTACTACCTTCAAACAGCATTCAATGATCTGGGCCGATAAGCCGCCATGGTTCCGGGACCGCAGAAAAATGATCCCGGAACCGAGAACAGTCAAAAGCAGCCAGGCGTCGAGGATTAAGGCGTCTCGAAAATCTTCTTGAACTCACCTCCCCACTTCTTGATCTCGTCATCCGACAGTTCACGGATCGGAATGACCTTCGCCTTGTCGATTCCGGCGATCGGGGGATAGACGCCCGGGGCGAGGACATATTCGCCCACCTTCTCGGCCATGATCTTCATGGCGTCCTGGGACAACCAGTAATCCACGAACAGCCTCGAGGCGTTGGGATGGGGTGCGCCGGCCGTAATGGCCATTCCCCGGGGAGTCCCCATCATCGGCTGGGAAACCCTTGCCCAATCCAGCGGCGCGGGCGCCTTTGTGATGATGTATTTCGGCATCGAGATGCCGATCAGCTTCTCACCGCTCTCGATCGGGACCGGTGTGGGGCCGAAAGAGGCCACGAACATCGGCTTGTTGGCGGCCAGCCCTTTGAGGAACTTCATCCATTCCGCTTCCGATTTGATCACGTTTTCCTTCAGTCCGATGAGCCAGGAGATCGTCGTCGGATGGGAGGAGGGATCGGCCATGACAATCTTCCCCTTCCACTTCGGGTCCATCAGGTCTTCATACTTCTTGGGAACATCGGCCGGTTTGACCAGTTCCTTGTTGTAGATCAGGGCGGCATATTCAATGCCGAAGCTCTGGATCTTGTCGTCCTTGTTTGCCCATTTCGGATATCCGGCCGCGGCGGGAGATAAGTATGATGCCAGAACACCCTTTTCCATCAGAAATTCGAGGACCGGCATGGGCGCCTGGAGAACGTCGGCCGTGAGCTTGCCGGCCGCGTGTTCCGTCAGGATCGTTGCGATGAACTTGGTCGTGGAGATCCTCGTGTACTCGGCCTTGATGCCGTACTTTTTCTGAAAATCCTCCAGAATCGGCTCGACCGAGGTGATGTTGGCAAAAAATGTGACCTTTCCTTCCGCCTTTGCCTTTTCCACCAGGGCCTGCCCTGCCGAACCCTTCGCATCCGTCCCAGCCGCGAAACCGCAGGGGGCCATGAACAGAATCAAAACGACAAAAATGATAAGTTTCTTCATTGCTATTCCTCCTTCCACGAATGACCCCGCCCCGTTCCCGACGTGGGGCATCTTAACCGGTGATCGGGGAATCCCGTCCCCCTCACCCCCGCTTAAGCATCCCGGACCTGCCCGCAGGACGAGGCGTTCCGCAGGCAACTCCCTAAATATTGAGTATACTGGATAACATCCTTGCCGGATATTGTCAAAAATAAACTACCCCGCCGCAAGC
>PLLC01000074.1 GCA_003141195.1 Syntrophaceae bacterium | reverse complement strand
GGGGTACCATGTGACCTGATCCACGCCGACGGAAAGCAGGGTTTCGAGGTCGCGGTCGATCATGTCGGGCGTCTGCGTCGGGAAATTGAAGATCATGTCGGCGTTGAGCGTCCCGAACCGCCCAAGGGTGTTGCGGAGCCTCTCGGCGATCTCGGCCCCGCTCCCGTACTTTTCATACCGGTCCATCTTCCGGAGCAGGCCGTCGTCAAAGCTCTGGACGCCTACGGAGAGACGGTTGACGCCCGCCTGCCGCAGGGCCGTCAGGCGATCCTCCGTCAGGTGGTTCGGGTTCGTTTCGACCGACAGTTCCCGGATGTGGAAGGAGGCCCGCGCCAGCGCGATCGTTTCCGTGAGCTCGTCGATCAGGACCGTCGGCGTCCCTCCCCCCACGTAGATCCCCCCGAAATCATACCCGAGGTCGCGGTAGAGGAGCAGCTCCTTCCGGAGCGCCCGGAAATAGTCTCGGCAGAGCTCCTCCTCGAAGACGAAGCGGTTGAAGGAACAGTAGGGGCAGAGACGCTCGCAGAACGGGATGTGGAGATAGAGAAGCCGGGGGCGGTAATCCCCGGGGGGCGGCACACGGGGGACGCCCCCGCCCTCGAAACGCATCGCCCGGGAAAATTCGCTCCGCGCCTTTGCCGCAATGATGGAATGGATCAAGGTGTCCGCTCTTAAAAAAAGGATCTTCCCCTAGCAAGCCTCCTCCCCAAAAGTCGTCCGGGGCGGGAAACCCTTCGCCTCAAACGACCGGAAGTCGCCTGAAAGCTAACAGACATCCGCGGATTCTGCAAGGACCGAATTGCCGACCCCCCGGACGGCCCGGGCAGGCGCCCGGATTCCCACTGCATGATCCGTCCGGCTATCGTTTGAACGTCTCTTTGACGAACAGGCTGCTCAGGAAGGCGACGACGGCGGCGGCAAGGAAGAGATAGATCATGGGGAGATAGGCGGCGGGCGGATAGGGGGCGGCGGCGCCGGACCGATCCAGGATCATCCCGGCGACCGGCTGGAAGATCATGCCGCCGATGAAAGGAAAAACATTCATCGTTCCGATCGCCGTGCCGGCAATGTCGTTCGGAAAGAGCTCCTTGGCCGCCGTGACCCCGATGGTGCCGATCGCACTCGACGTCAGCCCCATGAAGAAGAAAACGCCGCAGAGCACAACGTAGGGAAGATTCCCGTGGAAGGCTATCAGGGCGGCCCAGCAGAGGGAAAGGATTGCGGCGCCCCCCATGAGCACCTTTTTACGGCTCGCGAGGACCCGGTCGGAGAGGAAACCGAGAAGCGGGGCGCCGAAGATCATGGAAAAGGCCACCATCGACAGGACGGTCCCCGTCGCAGGCTTCGACAACCCATAGGAATCCATGAGATACGGACCGGCCCAGAGCCCGAGGAACCCAAATTGAATTCCGTTGATGCAGAAGGTCCAGAGGACCAGGACCCAAAATCGCCATGTCCGGATCACCAGCAAAAAAGAACGCCGGAAGCCCCGGCTTGCGGGCGGGTTACTGGCGGACGGCCCCTTCGTCTGCGAATCCTTCTCGTCCCCGGGCCTCTCCACGAGCCAGAACCAAGTGCAGACCACCAGGAAGATCCCGATCCCCCCGATGAAGAGGAAGGCCGCCCGCCAGCCCAGGCTCTGCGCCACGAAGGCCAGCGGGGTCGTGGCGAAGAGCCAGCCGACGCCGCCAAAGGCGAGAAACAGTCCGGAAATACGCGCATATTCGCTCCCCTTGAACCAGTTCGCAAAGAGCTTCATGGCGCAGACGAAAAAGGCGGAGACCCCGACGCCGACGAGGATCCGGGCCGCCGTCGCCCATCCGAAGGAGGGAGAAAGCCCGAAGGCAACGCCGCCCAGGGCCGTCAGGCCGCCGAAGAGGATTACCGTCCTTCTCACCCCCCAGGCGTCGGCAAGGATCCCCACGGGGATCTGCATCGCCCCGTAGGCGAAGAAATAGCTCGAGGCGAGGATGCCCAGGGAGGCGCCGCTGATCCCGAATGCACTGATCAGCTCCGGGGCAACCACCGCAGGACAGACCCTGTGGAAATTGCCGATGAGGTAATGGGCGGAGATGATCCAGAAGGCGATCCAGGCGTATCTTCGGGCGCCGGTCATCGATCTTCCCCGGCAATCCGGCAGGCTGAGCATGGAAGGTTCATGCGGAGATCCAGCCTCCGTCAACGATCAGGACCTGCCCCGTGATGTAATCGGAGGCGGCCGACGCCAGAAAGATCACCGACCCGGCGATATCCTCCGGTTTGCCCAGCCTTCCGAGGGGAACGCGCGAGACCGCCCAGTCGCGCCTCTGCGGGTCCTCCCAGACGGCCTGGGTGAGGTTGGTCTGGAAGAATCCGGGGGCGACGGCGTTGACGCAGATCCTGTGCGGGGCAAGCTCGACGGCCATCCCCTTGGTGAGGGCGTAGATGCCCCCCTTGGAGGCGCCATAGGCCGACAGGTTGTTCACGCCGAGGAAGCTCGTGGATGAGGCGACGGTGATGATCTTTCCCCCCCTGCCGGCCTCGATCATTCCCCGGGCGACCTTCTGGCTCAGGAAATAGGCGGCCTTGAGGTTCACCACGATCACCCGGTCGAACTCCTCCGGGGTGATCTCCACAAACGGCTTGCGGACCGTCGTCCCCGCATTGTTGATCAGGCAGTCGATCCGGGGATGGCGTTCATGGGCTTCTCGAACCATCCGTTTGATATCGTCCATGTTCCCGAGGTTTCCGGTGATCGCCAGAGGCCTTTTCCCCGTCTCCAGGAAAATCTCCCGGGCCGCCTCTTTCAATTCCTCCTCCAGGACGTCGATCAGGATCAGCTCGGAGCCGGCGCCGGCCAGGACCTTGGCCATGCCGAGTCCGATCCCCCGGGCCGCCCCGGTAATCATGGAAACCTTTCCCTTCAATGAAAACAACGGATGCATCTCATTCATGAATCATTCTCCATTTTCAGTGCTGCGGGTCCGCCGGATTCCCTTAAGACGGATGGCGCCGCAGATGCACTCTTTTACGCAGAAGGGCTCCAGCCCCCGGTCGATCCGGTGGCTGCAAAGGGTGCACTTCTGCGCGTATCCCTCTGGATCGAAACGGATGGCATCGTAAGGACAGGCGTCGGCGCAGATGCGGCAGCCGGTGCACTTCTCACGGTCGATCAGCACAATCCCATCCGGTCGTTTGTAAACCGCCCCGGAAGGACACGCCTCCCGGCAGGGCGGATCCGGGCAGTGCCGGCAGGTGTCGGGCTGCCAGGAGAGGCTGAGCCCCGGGTACGTGCCGGCGGGACTCTCCGCGGTTGCGCCGCCGCGGGTGAGCACCCTCATCCACGAGCCCGCCTCCAGTTGGTTCTCCACCTTGCAGGCGATGACGCAGGTGCGGCAACCGATGCACCTTCTTTCATCAAATGCCAAACTGTACTGCCGATCACCCATTTTACAATCCTATGCCTTCACCACCTCGGCGAGGCAGTCGAAATGAATCAACCCCGAGCAGGCCCGGGAGTCGCCGACGACGGTCTCGCTCTCCAGGACCGGGTCGATCGTGGTCAGGTCGTCGATCCGATGGAGAAGGTCGCTGTAGTGCCCTTCCGCAAACCGTTCGGGCCACCAGCCGTGGGGCACATTGACCGTTCCCGGCGGAACGGCCTCGCTCAGCCTGGCCTTGAGCTTCACCCTCCCCCGGTCGTTGAAGGCCACCACCCAATCGCCGTCCGCAACGGCGCGCTTTTGTGCATCCGCCGGGTTGATATGGAGCAGAGGCTCTTCGGAAACCTCCTGCATCCAGTCCACGTTCGCCATGATCGAATGCATGGTGGCCCGGACCTTTGCCGAGAGGAAGATCAGCGGGTAGCGCCCGGCCAGGGGGGAGCGGCGGGGACTCTCCAATGTCTCCCGGTGGAAGGGCAGCTCCTCGCCAAATTCCACCAGAGACTCGTTGTAAAACTCGATTCTCCCCGAGGGCGTCGGGAAGTTCCCCCGGGCAAAGGGGATCTCCGGGGGAGAGGGCAGGTTGCCCCGGACGATCTTCTCCGCTTCCAGCCGTTCGAAGGTAATCCCGTCGACGGAGGGATGGCCGGAGGCGAGGAGCATCCTCATGTAGTCCTGCGGGGTGTGGCGGAAGTACTCCCCCAACCCCACGCGTTCGGCCAGTGCGGACCACACATCGAGGGCCGTCCGGGCCTCGTGAAGCGGCTCGATCGCCTTCTCCAGCAACTGAAGGTAGTCGCCGTTTACGACCATGTCGTCCCGTTCGTAGATGGTCGCATCCGGCAGGACGATGTCCGCGTACCGGGCGGTCCGGGTCATGAAGATATCCGACACGACCACCAGTTCCATCGGCGCGAAGATCTCCCGGTACCCTTCGAGATGGCCGTCGCACTGCAGGTCGTTGCGGTAGGCGTTGAAAAAGACCTTGATCGGGTAAGGCTTCCCCTCCCGGATCGCCGCCCAGCCCCTCATGGACGAAGGGGTGCCGGGAAGGACCTGCACCCCCGGCGCCCCGGGAGGGTTGGCAACCGCCTGTTCGTCCAGCACGATGGGGGAGAAGACCTGCGGGACGGGTGCGCCGCCGCCCGGCACGCCGATGTTGCCGGTCAGCGCGGCCAGGATGATCATCGCCCGGCAGCTAAGCGTGCTGTTGAGGGTGCGCGAAACCCCATAGTACATCCGGATCGTCGCCGGCTTCGCCGCGGCATACTCCCGTGCGAGCGACCGGATCTCCTCCGCGGGTACCCCGATGATCTCCTCGGCCCGCTCGGGCGTGTAGTACGCGGCCTTTTCCGTCAGAAGATGGAAAGCCGTTTTACAGGCGCCGCCGCCCGTGTTGAAGGTTCCCTGGAGGGCCGGCAAGGCGGCCGCATCAAAGGGGCGTGATTCCTGCGCCGTCTCGTCCCAAACCGCAGGCTTCCCGTCCTGCCGGAGAAACCGCCCATCTTTCTCTGAAACCAGAAAAGGGGCAACCGTATGCTGCATCACGTAATCCCGGTCGTAAAGCCCCTCCCGAATGATGACATGGATCATGGCCATCGCCAAAGCGGCGTCCGTCGCCGGCCGGATCGCGATCCACCGGTCGGCCTTGGCGGCGGTGGCATCGAACAGGGGACCGATCACGACCAGCTTTGCCCCTTGGTCCTTCGCATCGAGGATGAACCGCATGTTCGGAATGTGCGTCTCGGCCGGATTTCCGCCCCAGACGATGATCATCTTTGAATGAACGACATCCCGGGGTCGATGGGTCTGTCCTGAATCTCCCAGGGTCAAAAGGCTCGCCGCCGGCACCCTCATGTCGGCAAGCCAATGGCTTTTGGCCTCGAAAACGCCTCCCGCGCCCCAGGCGTTCGCGAACCGGGCCGCCATCAACCTTCCCATGAGAACGCCCACGTGGCTGCTGCTGGCGGCCATGATCTTGACCGACTGGGAACCGTACTTCTCTTTGACCTCCAGCAGCTTGGCGGCGATCGTGTCCAGGGCCTCATCCCAGGAGATCCTTTGCCACTTTCCCTCTCCCCGCTCCCCGATCCGCTTCAGCGGATATTTCAGGCGGTCGGAATGGTAGACCAGACGCGGGGCGGCGAGTCCCTTGAGGCAGACGGACCTCGCCGCCGGGTCTCCGGGGTAGTCGGCGGACTCCACTTTGCGGATCCTGCCCTCCTCGACATGGACCTTCAGCGCGCACAACTGGTGGCACCCGGCCGCCGGGCAGGTATTATAGAAGACCTTCTCTGTCACCTTTACGCCTCTTTCAGCAGCTCCACGGCGGCCCGCAGGCCCAGCAGGTAGCTCTGGAGGCCGAATCCCGCGATCTGCCCCTTGGCTAGCGGCGCGATCACGGAAAAATGGCGGAATTCATCCCGCGCGTGGATGTTGGACATGTGGACCTCCACGATGGGGACCTTGAGAATGGCAAGCGCGTCGCGCAGGCCGTAGCTGTAATGGGTCCAGGCGCCGGCGTTGATCAGGACGGCGTCCACCTTGTCGATGTGGGCCTGGTGGATCTTCTCGCAGATCGCCCCTTCAAAGTTGGTCTGGAAGGTCTCGACCATGCAGCCCAGTTCTTTCCCCAGTTCCACCAATTTCCGATTGATCTCATCGAGGGTGATGGTCCCGTAATGGGCCGGGTCCCTCTTCCCGAACATGTTGAAATTGACGCCGTGCAATACCAGGATCTTCTTCATAATTCCTCCGAAGGATTTCCTCTTCTTCACTCCCTTTTCCCAAGGTAGGCATGTTTAACCCTCTCATCGCAGGCCAGATCATGGGTTGTTCCGCTCATCTTGATCTGACCGCCCTCCATGACATAACCGACGTGACCAAGCTTTAAGGCTATCTTGGCATTCTGCTCGACCAGTGCGATTGTTGTATTGGTGGTCTGATTGATGGTATGGATGGTTTTAAAGATTTCCTTCACGAGACGCGGAGAGATGCCCAGTGAAGGTTCATCGAGCATCATGAATCTCGGCTTGCTCATCAACGCCCTGGCAATAACCAGCATCTGCTGTTCTCCACCGCTCAGTGTGGCGGCCCTCTGTATTCTCCTTTCGCGAAGCACCGGGAAAAGCCTGTAGCACTCTTCCATCCTTGCCTGGATCTCCTTCTTATCCGCCACAACGGTATAAGCGCCCATCTCTAAGTTTTCAAGAACATTCAAGTCCGGAAACACGTTCCTTCCCTGGGGAACCAGGGCAATGCCTTTCTTGACCCTTGTCAGCGAGGACATTTTTGTAAGATCCTCGTTCTCAAAGAGAATCTTGCCGCTCCGTGTCGGGAGGAGACCGAAAATGGTGCGGAACAGCGTGGTTTTTCCTGCCCCGTTGGGCCCTATGATAATAGCAATCTGCCCTTCCTTTACCTCAAGGCTGATCCCCCGCAGCACTTCCGACTTCCCATATCCTGCAACCAGATCTGTTATTTCTAACATTCTTCGTCTTCCTCCGTGCCAAAGTATGCTTCGATGACCTGTGCGTTATTCTGGATCTCTTCCGGCGTTCCCTCGGCAATCTTCTCGCCGGCATCCAATACCGCGATCCTCGTGCAGAGGTTCATGACGACATCCATATTATGCTCGATGACAATAATGGTATGGCCCTGTTTATTCAGATCCCTTATATAATTCATCAACTCCTGGCGCATCTCCGCCTCGACGCCGCAGGTGGGTTCATCGAGGAGAATCAGCTTCGGGTTCGTCATCAGTACCATTCCGAAGTCCAGAAGTTTCTGCTGTCCGTAGGAAAGGTTTTTTGAATACTCGTCTCTAAGATGGGAGATCTTCAAAAACCCCAGAAGATCGAGCGCTCTTTTGACGTTCCCGTCCTCGTTCATCGTCAGCAGCCGCCCGAACATGCTCCCCTGGCTTTCCTGGATAGCCAGCAGCATATTGTCCAGCACCGTCATCCGCGGAAACATCTCGATCAACTGAAAGGTCCTGCCGATTCCCATCTTGTATATGGCATCGGGGCCTTTATTGGTGATATCCTTCCCCCGGAAGAAGACATTTCCTCCCGAGCATTTAAGGGTCCCGGTTACGCAATTGAAAAAGGTCGTCTTACCCGAACCGTTAGGCCCGATCAACCCGAACAGCTCGCCTTCATTGACGTGAATGTCTACCCCTTTCAATGCCGAAAACTCTTGAAAAGATTTCTTTAACCCTCTCGTCTCGAATACTTTCATGCGCCGTCACCACCTTATTTGGTCAATTGAAGTTCTTCTTTCCCCGTCAGCTTTTTATATACCCAATCAACGAAGGATACGGAGCCTTTAGGCATAAAAATCATGATTAATACCGCGGCCAATGCGAAGATGATGGGATAGTACTGCTCCGCAAATCTGAGTGTTTCAGGCAGAATCGCCACGATGATGGCTCCCAGTAAAGCACCCTCAAACCGCCCCAATCCTCCGACAACAACCATCAGGAGGAACAGGAAAGAGAACCCAAGCGCAAACATCGTCGGATCGATATATCCGAAGAGAGGGCCGATCAGGCCTCCGGCCACGCCGGCATACCCCGCTCCGATGGCAAAGGCCATCAGCTTGTAATTGCGGATGCTCACCCCGAGCATCTCCGCTCTTCCCTCGTTCTCGCGGATCGCCTTGAAGGCCCTTCCCCAGGGGGAATTTAAAGCCCAGAAGGCAAAAAAGAGGAGGATAAAAGTGACAACGGCCACAACGATGTGGTACGCCGCCGGTGAGGTGAACGCAAAAGGACCTATTGAAGGTTTTTTGATGTTGAAGATGCCGTAAGGACCTCCGGTCCACTGCTGTTCGTTCATAAGGACGAGGTAGACGATGACCGTGAATCCTATGGTCACCATTGCCAGAAAGTGGGTCTTCACCCGCAGTGACGGAAAACCGAGCCCCAGGCCGATGACAAAGGCAATGAGCCCTCCCAGGGGAAGCGTTACCCAGAACCCGAGTGTAGAACCCAACAACGCGCCGGTGTAGGCCCCTATCCCCAGGAAGCCTGCCTGGGCAAGCGATATCTGCCCGGCGTACCCCATCGTAATGTTGAGGCCGCACGAAACGATCATATAGATGCAGGCCAGGCTGGAGAGGTACAGAAAATACTGCGATTTAAAGATTACAGAGGGCAGGATGAGAAGAACAAGTCCGCAAAGACTGCCGGCAACCATCTTTTGCCACCTCATCCCCTGATTGATCTTATCCATGATTTACCTCCCTTATTGTCCTTCTATCCCTCCTTCTCATAACTGCTCCTTCGTTCCCAGAATGCCTTCCGGTTTAAAGAGAATCACCGCGATGAGAACGATCAGTACAAATCCTGACTTATACTGCGTCGAAATATAGGCCGCCGTGAAGATTTCGATCAACCCCACGAGAAGCCCTCCCAGAAGAGCCCCCTTTACCTGATTGAATCCGCCGATGATCGCCGCGTAGAATGCTTTGAGCCCAAGCTCGTTCCCCATGTCATATTTCACCATATAGATTGGGGCTGCCAGAGAAGCGGAAAAGGCGACCAGCACCGCATTAATGACGAAAGCCATGAGGATCATTTTCTGCACATCGATTCCCATAATGCCCGCTGCTTCACGGTTCTGAGCCACGGCCTGCAACGCCTTCCCCTGTTTTGTTTTTCGGATGAACAAGTGAAGGCAAACGATCACAACGGCAGCCACGAATATATTCCAGAGATCGAGAGAAGAGAACATGGCCCCGCCAAACTGCAGAGGCGTTTGAGGAATCATGCTTGGAAAATGCAGGGCTTCGGGCGTTGCGAATACGGTCAAGGAATCCCTGACTAAAAAACCGAGCGCAATGGTGGTCACGACAAAGGGCGTGTTTCCTCTGGCAATCAGGGCATCGACCAGGGTTTTTTTCATCACGAATCCCAAAAGAAAAGCGGAAACAATGATGGCGGCGATGATGGCCGGAGCGAAGGGCAGTTTGAGCACACTGTAGAAGAAAACCATGAGAAAGGCCGGTATGGTCACAAATTCGCCTTCGGCAAAATTTACCAGCCTGGAACTCTGCCACAGAAGACAGAACCCGATGGCGATCATCGCGTAGATCGCGCCGAGCGAAAGACCTTTAATCAGCAGTTGTTCTATCATAATTGTCTCTGTGGTTCCGTGGAAGCCTTTCGGCCCCCACGGAACCTTCTCCTTTCCTTATAATCTTTGTTACTTGCAGCCGGCGAAATTTCCCGGATTCATGGGCTGCAGGATACCTGACATGGTTTGTTTCTGATTCTCTATCTTGATGAGAAAGGTCTGCCGATCAATATCTCCTTTACCGTCATAATAGACATCCATGAGGATCCCCGGGTAATCCTTGCGACAGAAGACGCGATTCTTCATTCTATCCCTGAATTTCTGCTGGTCGAAGGATTTGTTATCCTCCACAGCCGCCTTCAATACATACATGGAAATGTATCCTTTATAGAAATTATGATCGGGGTACTCCTTGTATTTCGCAAAGTATTTATCCGTTACGGGTTTCAAAGGGGCAGCCGCGGGGCTCAGCCCCACATGTCCCTGGACTCCATTGGCGGCGTCCTTTGCAAGTCGCAATGTATCTTCGGTAAGTATCGTGGTTTCACCTATGATCTTCATCTGCTTGTCGATCCCCATCTCTCTGATCTGGGGCAGGACTTTCCCGCTTTCCTCCTCGTTCATATAGACAAAGAGTGTATCGGCGCCTGAGCTCTTGACGCGGGCCAATTCCCCTGTAAAGGAGGATTGTCCTAATTCGGCAGCCAGGTCAATGACGATCTCCACGCCCTTCGGCGTCAGGACCTTTTTGAGGGCGTCCTTGCCAGACCTTCCAAACTCATTATTAACCCAAAGGATGGCCATTTTTTTCGTCTTCAGCACATCGGTAATCCAGTTTGCCACCTTCTGCACGGAGAGATCGACATTGAGGCTTGACAAAAAGGTGTTGGGATTTTTCGGGTCGTTTTTTGTCGCAATGTTAGGAGACTCGGAAGCGACAAATTGCGGTATGCCGGCCTCCGCCAAAAGCCCCATGCAAGCAATTGAGGATCCGCTGTAGACTGGACCCATGACGGCAAAAGGATTGCTTGCTATGGCCTTCCGAACAGCAGCAACGGCTACGGGCGCTTCCGTTTTTGTATCAATGATGAAGAATTCGACCTTTTTCCCCAGTATGCCGCCGGACGCATTTATTTCGTCCCCCGCCATCTGTACGCCTCTGGTCCACCTTTCGCCAACGACAGCACCGCCTCCGCTCTGCTCGGCCACGATCGCGAGCGTCACTTTGTCCTGCTGGGCTGAAACAGGAGAGCTCAACAGAAAAGTGCACGCCACTATTGCCAAAAAGCTTACCAACCAGATTTTTCTTACCATGATGTTCCTCCTTTTCATTATGCTCCTCTTTGTAATCCCATTATTTCTATTCCTAAAGCCACGTTTCAGAAAGCTCCGCATCCACTTTTCTCCCCCCTTTGCACCACCTCCCTTCTATTGACTCATTATGAAGGTTTCCCTCACTTGAGAAGATAATCCTTATGCCGCAATGTCCGTCAGGGCTTGTACGGTCCCAGAACCTTCACCGCGTTGGCCGCGAAAGAGGCATCGGCCATCTTCTCCTGGGGAATCTCGGTCGTATAATTCGTCCAGCCGGCCCAGCGGAAGATCTCTTCCATGTTCTTGACGCTGTCGATATCCACCTTGAGGTCGGGATCGTAGACCTGCGGTTTCCCGGCCCGGATGGCCGCCTCCGTGGAGGTGACATACCGGAGATAGCCCTTCATGTTGGCCGGGTCGAGGTATTTGTTTCCCTGCATCGCCCGGGACCCCTGGACCAGCGCAACCATGAACCGCTTGGCCGCGTCCGGGCGCTCCTTGATGAATTTCCCCGAATACATGAAGACGGTCGTCATGGCGCCGGGCGCCGTATCCTTGGCCAGGAGCACGCCCTTGCCGCCGGCGAGGATCTGATCCGAGTAGGGAGGCCCGACGAGAGCCGCATCGATGGAGGACTTCTCGATGGCCAGCGGCATGTCGGGATTGGCCAGATTCACGATCTCGATGTCCTTCACCGTCAGCCCCGCATCCTTCAGCGCCCGGGCAACGAAATAGGCGCCCGTCGTCCCCGGACCTCCGGCGAGGGCGACCTTCATCCCCTTGAGATCGGCCACCGACTTCACCTTGCCGGAATCCCGCAGATCCTTCCGGACGATGATGATGGTGGGTCCGTCCTTCCGGGGCTGCACCGCAGCCGATCCGACGATGCGCAGGTCGAACCCCTTGTTGAAGGCGTTATAGGTCGAAGCCCCAATGCCGATCCCCCCGGCATCGAGGGAACCCTGGGCGAGAAACGCCATCGCCTCGGTTCCGGAGGCGACCTTCTGCATCTCCACTTCGATGTTCTGCTCCTTCATGAACCCGCGCTCGATCGCCAGATAGAGGGGCGCAAAATTCATGATGGCGACGTATGCGACCTTGACCTTGTCGGCGGCGACCGCCGGACCGGCAAGGGACATCAGCAGCACGACGGCGCCGATCCAACCCAAAACCACTTTGCCTTTCTTCATCATGCCCTCCCTTGTTTTCCCCTGTTCTCCCTTCGCCATCCTCCGCCCCGGACAACCGGTCCACGTCAGGGGACGCGAAGGGAATATGTTGACCGGTGGGTGCGCAACAGGCGCCCTCCCGGCGTCATACCTTGCCCGTTCCTCCCACATCCGCCCCGTCGGCAGAGGCCGGCATCTCCTCCCTCTGCCAGGGCATGAGCCGCCGTTCCAGGGCCTGGAGACCGCTCGTGAACAGCGCCCCGAGGATCATGATGACCACGAGGCCGGCGAACATGTTTTCCGTAAGCAGGGTCTGCCAGGAAAACCAGATGAGGTAGCCCAGGCCGTAATTGGCAGCCACGAATTCGGCCGCGATGATGACGATCAGGGAGGTGCCGAGGCTCAGCCGGAGGCCCGAGAAGATGATGGGGAGAGCCGCCGGGATGATGATGTGGCGAAACATCTGCCGGCGGTTAGCCCCGTAGTTCCTGCCCGCCTCGATGAAGATGGGTTCGATGTCCCGCACACCCACCGTGGTGTTGATCAGGACAAGGAAGAAAGAGGCAATGGCGACGATCACGATCTTGCTCACCTCACCGATGCCGAAGACCAGCATCACCAAGGGAAGGATGGCGATCTTGGGGAGGACGTAAACCGCCGAAACAACCGGGTCGAGGGCGACCCGGATCGTCCGGTTCATCCCCATAACGACCCCGAGGATGATGCCGGGAACGGCGCCCACAAAAAACCCCGAGAAAATCCGGAACAGGCTCACCCAGAGGTGCCCCTCCGCGAACACCTTCCGGGCGCCCGAAAAGTCTCCCGCGGCGACCAACCCGGGCAGGAGCCAGAGTTTTCCCAGAAGCTCGCCCTTGACCGTGAGCTCCCAGAGGGCCGCGGCCACGGCCGTGGGCGCAGGAAAGAAACGCCCGTCGAGCCACTGCAGCCGTACCGCCATCTCCCAGAGGGCCAGAAGGGCCAGCGGAAAGAAGACGGAAATAAGACGATCCCGGGTGCAGGAAGCCATACGCCAACAAGATCCGCTCATAACTGTTTCTCCATGGTGCGCTTCACTTCCACTTCGAGTTCCTGCCAGATGGCGTAACTCAGGCGCGCAAATTCGGGCGCGCCGGTCAGCTCAAAACTGCGGGGGCGCGCAAAGGGTACGGAAAATTCGGTCTTGTACGTGCCGGGATGGGCGGTCATCAGAACGATCCGGTCTCCCAGGAGGACCGACTCCTCGATGCTGTGGGTGATGTAGACCACGGTCTTGCGGGAGGCCTCCCACAGGCGGACCAGCTCCCCCTGGAGGATGACCCGGGTCTGGGCATCGAGGGCGCCGAGGGGCTCATCCATGAGGAGAATCTCGGGATCGTTCGCAAAGGCCCGGGCGATGCTCACCCGCTGCTTCATGCCGCCGGAGAGCTGGTGGGGGTAGGCATCGGCAAACTTCGCCAGGCCCACCTTCCGGATCCAGTCGCGGGCAGTCTCCCGCCGTTTTGTCCGGGGAACGCCGCGCATTTCCAGACCGAAGGCCACATTGTCCAGAACCGTCTTCCAGGGGAAAATGGCATATTCCTGAAAGACGATGTTCTGGAGCGGCGCCTTCTCATCCCGCGGGAAAAGTTCGACCCGGCCGGAACTCGGCGTGATGAGACCTCCGAGGATCCGGAGAAAGGTCGATTTCCCGCAGCCGGAGGGACCCACGATGCAGACGAATTCTCCTTCCTCCACGCGAAGGGAGAAGTCGCGCAGGGCGCATATCGGCCCGTTCCGGGACGGATAGACCTTCGTCAGATCCTTTGCCTCGATCTTCACCGTCATGAGATTCCCTCAGTTTTTCGGCGCCCTCCTACGCATCCGGCGCCGACAATATCTCCTGCCCGATCTGGGGACCTTCCATGTCGTGGCGGAGCGAACGGTACCCGTTCCACATCATCAGAAAGTCCACCAGCACCATCGCCGTCATGGCTTCGGCCACCGGCACCACTCGGGGAACGATGGTCGGGTCCCGGCGCGTCTCCGCAGCGAGTTTTTCATTTCGTTTTTGGATCACGTTGATCGTCATTTGATCGATGGAGATGGTTGAGGTCGGCTTGACGGCAATCCGAAAAACGATGTCGTCACCGTTGCTGATTCCGCCGAGCATCCCGCCACAGCGGTTGGTGCGGAAACGAACAACCCCCTTCTCGTCATAATAAGGGATGTCGTTGTTTTCGCTGCCCAGCCGGCGCGCCTCCGCGAAACCGTCCCCGAACTCGATACCCCTGACGGAACCGATGCTCGTCATGGCATGGGCCAGGGCGGCCGTCAGCTTGTCAAAGACCTGCTCGCCCAGACCGGCAGGGACCCCACGGGCGATCACCTCAATGATCCCGCCGACGGTATCCCCTTTTTGGGCGGCCTCCAGGGTCTTGGCGATCATCCTTTCGCTCGCCGCAGGATCGGGGCAACGGGCAATATTGGTTTCCGTATTGGCGACGATGTCGTTCCAGGTCAGGTTCGAACCGGCCGCTATTCCGGCCATCTCTTTCGTATAGCCCCGCACCTCGATTCCTTCCCGGCCGAGAATCTTCTTGGCCACCGCCCCGGCAGCCACCCGGCAGGCGGTCTCCCTACCGCTGGAACGACCGGCGCCCCGCCAGTCCCGGAAACGTCCGTATTTGATATGAAAGGTGTAGTCCGCGTGTCCGGGCCGCACCCGCTCCATCACCCTTGCATACTGCTTGACATGGAAGGGTTCCGTATCGACGTTGTAGATGATCATGCCGACCGGCGCGCCGGTGGTGCGGCCGTCGAAAACGCCGGCCACGATTTGAACCCTGTCCTTTTCCTGACGGGGCGAGGTGATGGCGCTCTGGCCCGGACGACGGCGGTCGAGCTCATACTGAACTTCCGTCTCGGTGATGGGCACTCCGGGAGGCACCCCATCCACGATGATCTGTAAGGCCGGGCCGTACGATTCACCCGCGGCCGTAACGCGGAAAACCCGCCCAAAGGTATTGCCCTGCATACCCCTCCTCTTCTTTCATGCCATAACTGGAAAGGATCGTGTTTCCGGAGCAACGGACCCCGCAGACGCGACGCAAGAAAATCGCGGTCCGTATCATCCCGCATGCTACTCCCTGTTCATCTTCCCCCCGAGACCCTGAATCAATTGCACAAAGTTCGGAACCGTAACCTCAACCGCCTCCGCCGTGTCCACCTCCGTCCGGCCGGGGATGGCCAGGCCGGCGACGGACAGGGACATCACCACCCGATGGTCGCCGTACCCCCGGACGGGGCAGCCCTTGAGACTGCTTTCATGGATGATCATTCCATCGGGGAGTTCTTCCACCCGGGCGCCGAGACGCCCCAGTTCCGCGGCCATGACCGATATCCGGTCCGTCTCCTTGAGCCGCGCATTGGCCGCGTTGCGCAGAACGGTCTTCCCCCTTGCAAAGCATCCCACCACAGCCATCGCCGGAAGTGCATCCGGAATGTCGGCCATGTCGATCTCGATGCCCTGCAGGGCTCCCGACCGTACATGGACGCCCCCGTTTTCAAGCCGGATCGGCGCCCCCATTTCCTGGAGACAGGCCACGACCCTCTTGTCCCCTTGGACATCGTTCATATCCAGCCCCAGCAGCGTGATGTCCGCATCACACAACACGCCCGCAACCAGGAAAAAGGTTGCGGATGAAAAATCGCCGGGGATGGTCACGTCCTGGCCATAATAAGACTGCCCCCCGAAAAGTTTGAAACGGCTCAGGTCGTCGGAGGATTCATAGCGGATCCCCTGACGATCGAGCCATTTCAGAGTCATCCGGATATAGGGTTTCTCGTGAACATCGTAGACCTCGAACTCGGAATCCTTCTCGATCAGGGGACAATGAACCAAAAGGCTCGAAACGTACTGGGAGACGATCCCGCTGAGCCGCGTTTTGCCCCCCTTCAGACGCCCCCGGACCACGACCGGAGGAAGACCGTTGTTCCGGGTCGAAACCACCTCCGCGCCAAGCCCGTTTAGCGCCTCGATCAGCGGCTGGACGGAGCGCCTGACGATCTGACGGTCGCCGCTCAGTACGGTCGTCCCCTCCGCCAGGCTTGCCGTTCCCATGCAGAAATTCATTGTAGTCCCGGAGTTGGCGACATCCACAACGTTACCGGGCACACGCGGATGACCGCCCACCCCTTCGATCTCCCAGGAGTCACCCAGATCGATCCCGGCCCCGAACATGCCGGCCGCCCTGGCCGCCGCAAGACCATCACCCGATTCCAGGGGATGGTGAATGATCGACTTCCCGTGCGCCAGGCCGGCGATGGTCACCGCCCGGATGGTGTGCGACTTGCTCGTCGGAATCAGGACGTCGCCGCGGAGCGTCGATCTCTCGCTGATCATTCTCATGGATTTTTTTCCAGACTCCTCAATGCATGTCAGTTGCTATCGAAGACCGGCAGAGTAAAACCTGTTTTACCGTATGTCCATATCTCCAAACAACGGGAGGCCTGCGTGATCCGTTTTGAATCGATAGATGGCACCAGTCCCTACCTCGGTAACGAACAGAATCCTGCGGTCCGGCCCTCCGAATGCAACGTTTGTCGGATGAAGCCCCCCTACCGGTATCCGTTCAACGGGTTCTCCCTTCGGGTTGAGGATGATTACATCTCCACCCCCATAGTGAGCGACATATAAATTCCCGGCCACGTCAAATGCCATTCCATCGGGCCCCCACCCTCCGCTCAACTGAGAAAATAGGTAACTTCGGAAAGGGGGCGGATCCAATACATATCGTAAGACCCTATTTTTGCGAGTATTGGCTAAAAACAGATACCGCTCATCCTGGGATAAGACCAAGCCGTTGGGAAAGGCCAATCCCGAGGCCAAAAGGGTCACTTCGCCGCGAGACGAAACCCGGTAAACACACCCGAACGGATTTTCCGCGGAGGATCCGTGAGGGTCCGTAAAATAGAGATTCCCGCTGGAATCAAAGATAAGGTCATTGGGACCGTTAAACTTCTTCCCCTGATAGTGATCCACGATCACCCGCATCTCTCCGCTTGGAGAAATCGCGATAATCCCCATCTTACGGTCGGCCACATAGAGATCCCCATTCGCGTGGAATTTTGCTCCGTTGGGTGCTCCCCCCGTATTGAAGAAGATTTTTACCCGGCCTTCCGGCGAGATTTTGGAAATATCGCCTGTTTCGACATCTACCACAAACAAATGACCGTCGCGATCAAAAGTAGGACCTTCCGGAAACTTGAACCCGGTGACAAAAACACTTACGGATCGTTCATTCATGTCTCAACCTTTATGGTTCAACTTAAACTGATCGTCGCCTCTACTGATTAATTCCTGAACAGTCCCGGTTCGGACAAACATATATCAAATGGAAATCATTGATATTTTAATTCTATGTCCGTCTCGACAATTTCCCATAAAAATCATATCAAATTTGACAAAATGGATATTTTGGCTGTCACCTCTAAAAGTTCTGCCAGATTGAAGCTCAGTTCTAAAGATTTTTCAAATATTACGATCCCATGATCCTTCAAAAGCAGCGAATGGATCGAACGATCCTCCCTGGAAATTGTGTCACTGACATAGCGGCTGAGTTCTTCTGAGCCCGGCGTGGCATAAGGAACCAGCAGTGTAGCTACGATCTTGCGTTTTGCCGTGGAAGTCAGGAACGGAATTTCCTTCTCTTTGATCGCATACACCGTCGCATAGGGAGGATGGACATGATACACGCTCTGCACGTCCGGACGCAGCCGATAGATGGCCAGATGCAACGGCGTTTCTTTGGAAGGTTTCAGCCCGGCCGGATTCGAAAGGGTCTTCCCATCCATGCCGACATAAAGGACACTGTCTTCCGTCACTTCCTTGAGCGAGACGCCGCTAGCGGTTATCAGGATGCCGTTCTGATACCTGCTGCTCACATTCCCGCTGTCTGCAATCGTTAAAAAACGATCGTATCCCCGTACGGAATATTTAATGATATCCGCTACCTTGTCTTTATACTCTTTTTCCATGATAATTTCCTCCTTGATTATTCCTCTTCCATGCCAAGCATCCGGCAGAGCGCAGCTTCCGATCCAATGGAGCCGCCTTTAATGGAGAAACTCTTTCCCGTATAGGGACCGTCTCCAATCGTACCGGTGCCAATCCCTGTTTCAGGTTTTTCAGTCAGATAGAGTTTTGTGATTTTTAAGCCATGCAGGATTGCATATGATGTTTCTCCGCCGATGACGACAATGCGGTCGAAGTCAATCGACGCACAGATTTTCTCAGCGCATTCCGCGATGGAGGCCAGAATCAGATCCGACACTTTCTCGCCACCCTTTCCAGGTGAAAGCCGAGGGGATAAGATGAACTTTCCACCTTCGCTTGCCTTCAGGCAGTTCCGGATTGCCTCGCTAAGCGCCGAGTGATCTCCTGATACGACTTTGTCCATATCCAGGATCACTTCTGATAATCCCCTTTTTTGTGCTGCTGCTATCTGTCTTCTGACTACGCTGTAGGCAGATGCGGTAAAACATGCACATCGCAAATCTTTCCTGGGCGTGTAGATGGCTTCTTTTGGCTTCCCATACAGATAGTCCGCAAGGCCCCATCCGAGTCCGTTGGAACCGGCCCAAAGTGCGTTCGCATAATGTGGGGCCAACGTACGAATGATTTTTGAACAGTCCGCGTCCCCTGTCACATCAAATACGAGGATCTGGAAACCTTTCTCGGTCGCGTCCAGAACATCCTCCAGCAAACGGTTCCCTTTCACTTTATCAATATCGACAAGTCCTACCGGTAGGGTAGCGTCTTTCGCTAAAATGTCCGGAATATAGGCGGACTGTTGTCGCTTTAATGGATCTTCCTTGCCGAATACGGATTTGGGGAGAATCACCCCTTCGACATATTGGTTTCCATATAAGGTAAATGTATTTCTGGATGGAGAATGGTCCAGAACAAAACACACCTCCATTCCAAGCCCTTTCATAATACCTTCCATCTCAAATGTCGCGTTTCCACGGAATCCGGTATCCATTTTTTTCATGACGAGCTGATCCGACAGATTTCGAATCTTCGCTGCAAGCTCTTTGTGCCGTTTGCGGGATTCTTCGCCGTTAAGGGTTCTCGAAGACAGATTAATAGAAATCACTTCCCGACCGTTGTGAGGAAGGATATCGTTTTCATAAGTAATTTCAACACGCACTCTACTTCCACTTGCCATGGAAAACGAGCTCGAATCCACGGCGCCGGTCAAGTCATCCGAAATAATAGTTAGATTCTTCATTTAATCTTTATTTTCCTTCCACCAAGATGATCGGCTTTACGGGATATCTATCCGCCGCCCAAACCATCCCCTTGAGACCGGAGACGCCGGAGATGAGGACCACGCCGAAACCTATCAGGATCAACCTCTTCATATATGTTCCCCTTTCTTTGCGTATTGCGTCAATCGGTATTCAATTCCCTTGATGCCGGCCATCAACGTCCTGTTGACAGGCGTCGGAACCTTGCATTTCTCCCCATATCTGACGACCGCCCCATTGATGAAATCGATCTCGGTTCTCAACCCTTTTTCTAAACTTTGCAGGGAGGGATGGTTTGAAATCCTCGGGCAGCCCTTCGGACGCCTTGAACCACGCTTCCTGGGGCTCCTTCGTAGACAGCGTTACGCCCATTGCCTTTGCGACCGCGATCCCCTCCGATACCGCTTCGAGTGCGCAGTCCCTGAGCTCCGGCATCTTGTACAGCCCGCCATACGGCAGCCCGGTGATGCCGCAGAGGGCGCCGGTGGCAACGTTGACCAAGAGCTTATCCCACATGATCCCGACGATATTGGAACTCACGGTGATCAACAAGCCGGCTCGTTTGAATTCCTCGGCCATCAGGCTCACTCTTTGCGTGATCGCGCCGTCGAGTTCCCCAATATAGGTGGGCTTACCCGTGGTGCTGGCAATCACATGCCCGGGGGCAAGTACCGAGCCGCCGGCAAATGTTCTCCCACCCACCACATGTTCCTTCCCGACCACTTCCCCGATGATTTCCTCATTGCCGAGACCGTTCTGGAGAGACATAATCACCGTTTTCTCCCCAATGATCGGACCGGCATTTTCAATGGCTTCCCGCGTATTGAAGGACTTCACCAGAACGATGATGAGGTCCGCCGGCCCTATCCCCCGGCAGTCCGTTGCCGCCCGGACCTTGGCCACTATCTCGGATGCTCCCACCCTGAGCTTCAGCCCCTGGCTGTTGATCGCATCGACGTGCTCCGCCCACGTGTCCAGCAAATATACTTCCGATCCTCCATTCGCCAGCAACCCCCCGATAGAGCTGCCCATTGCCCCGGCGCCCAGAACACAGACTTTCATTTTTATCTCCCGTTGCCCATTTTCTTAAGCCTACCGAAAATCAAGAACGATTTTGGCGAAGTTACCGGTTAACGCATCGTCAAATGCTTCCTGATATTTCGCAAAAGGATCAATCCTCGAAAGGATGGGTGCAACATTAAATGCAGGATCTTGCAGGAGGGCGAATGCGTCCACGAAATCTTTCTTCGTGTAAATGATGGTCCCGTAAATGGTGATCTCGCCGCGGGTGATGCGCAGGGCCGGGTAATTGATCGCATCTCCGGTAATGCCTAATGAAATCAAAGCCCCCCCTGGTTTCACGAGCTGGAACGCCTGCTCGATGGACGCCTTCACTCCGGCAGCTTCAACCACGACATCAAATACTTGGTCTTTCGCATCAGCAGGATACATCGCTTTTATATTTTTATTAAAACTCTTCGCTTTTTCCATTTTGATCGGGTTGATATCCAGCACGGTTATATCGGCGCCCATATGGTTCAGGAGGGCGATCGCCAGCAAGCCTTCAGTCCCACAACCAATTACGGCCACCGATTTCCCCTTGGAAATATTGGTTCTCTTCAAGGCATGGACGTTCACGGCAAACGGCTCGACCAATATTGCCCTCTCATCCACAAGATCTGCAGGAATAGGCACCACGAACTCGGAATCCAGAATAATCTCTTGGGCAAAGAGACCATCGCAGGTGACCCCAAAGGATTTCTTATTCGCGCAGATATTGGTTCTGCCTTGCAGGCAGAATTCACATTTACCGCAGTAGGTATTGGGAAAAGACGCTACTTTGGTCCCGACCTGATACGGCGATTTTTCCCCCGCCTCAACGACCGTCCCCAAAATTTCATGGCCGGGACGGCAAGGATAGGTCGCATAAGGGATAGTCCCTCTGAGAACCCTCAGGTCCGAGCCGCAAATCCCTCCGTAGATCACCTTGACTTTTACCTCATTGTCTTTGGGCGCCGTGGCCGGTCCACTTTCCCTGATCTTTAAGTCGCCGGGTTTTTCGAGATACAATTCACGCATGTTTTCACCATCCTGTAATTTTTTCGACCCTGCGGAAAACCATCCGCAGGGTCGTCAAAGGTCTGCAACCAATCCTCCGCCCGCGGCGGACACAACGTAGGGATGAAATTTACCCCTGCCCCTCCCCCGTCGAGAGGGAGGAGCAGCGCCATCCCGTCAAAGAAACGGTCCCCTGCTATAGCTCAAAAATGACCTTCGCAACTTCCCCCAGCCGGGCCGCCTCAAGGGCATCCTTGGCCTCTTCCAGACGGAAAGTTCGATTGGCCAGGGGTGTTGCCTTGACCTTCCCATACTTCATCCAGCGGACCGCCGTGACAAAATAGCGAGGCAAAGATCCAACGTCGCCAAAGATCTGCAAGCCGCTTCGATTGATGGTGAGGGGGCTGACCGTTGCCTCGGGATAGAGGCCGAACGTGGAAACACGAGCCCGTGCAGCCGCCACCTCCATCGCGAGCGGGATAACAACGGGCGAACTCGCCGTTTCCACGACGATATCGGCCCCGAAGCCATCGGTCAGTTCCCGGACCCGTTTCACCACATCTTCCCTGCTCGAATTGACGATGTGATCGGCCCCCAATGCCTTGGCGGTCTCGAATCGCTTTACATCCTGATCGATCCCGATCATGATCACCTGACCGGCCCCGGCGGCCTTGAAGGCCTGAAGGTGAAAGAGACCGATCGCCCCCGGTCCGAAGATCGCGACGGTATCGCCCACCATGGGTTTCACCTGCGTCAGCGTCCGCACGGTCAGGCTGATGGGTTCAAGGCAGGCGGCATCGACAAAAGAGACATTGTCCGGAAGCTTGTGGGCGCCGCGGGACGGAACCACCACATACTCGGCAAAGATTCCATCGTAGGTAATGCCGATGTGCCTCCAGTTCATACACATGTTGGTGTTCCCGTTGAGACAATTGATGCAGGCGCCGCATCCATAAAGCACTTCCAGACCGACGCGGTCCCCCACCGAGACGTTTTCCACCCCTTCTCCCAATTCGTAAACCACTCCCGTCCCTTCATGGCCCATGACGATGGGGATGGGCACCGGCCTTCGTCCCTTATACTTGTTGTTCAAAATGGCGACGTCGGTGTAGCAGAGACTTGCCGCCTTCACCTGGACCATGATCTCACCCCGCCCAGGTTTCGGCCTAGGAACCTCCTTCACCTCGAAAACTCCTGCTTCTGGACTCGTTTTCACAATGGCTTTCATATCAGAGAACCTCCTCTTCATTTTATATGAAAATGCCGCCCTCCCTGTATCCCTCCCCCTCGACGGGGGAGGGAGGGGTGGGGGTGATTTTCATCCTTCGTTATGCCCGCCTCGGGCAGGGGCCATCACAACCGGATGGGTTGACCTGTTTCTCCCGACCTCTTGATCGCCAGGGTCACCTCCAGGGTCCTCCTCCCATCCTCTCCGGAAGTCCGCGGGATTTCTTTTCCTTGGATTACTCTGCAAAAGTGACTGAATTCTTTGATGTAGGGATCTTCCCGGGGTATTTTGTATCCCTGCTCGGTGATGGGATAATTCCACCCCACCTTCGTCGGGTCGGCATAGTAGCGTCTCTTCATCTGGGGAAACAACAGGGAGGCGTCCGTACCGAAGAAATTGTAACAATTCCCGAAATCGCTGTAGAGCAGCGGGTTTTCCCCCGTCGTCCCTTCCCAGGATGTCAGGGAAGGCGAACAATCGGTCAGGAAGACCGTTCCTATGGCTCCGCTCTTGAATCGCAAGGTGATGCTGGCGGTATCCTCCACAGGGAAGTTCCTGATCCGGTTGCTCACCTGGGCATAGACTTCATCGATCTCGCCGCAGATATACCTGAGGTTGTCGATCTCGTGGATCAGATTGATCAGGATCGGCCCGCCGCCCTTCTGTTCTTTTCTCCAGGACAGAGGACCCTCATAATAGGACCCCGGTTTCAGCAGAGCCCACGTGATGGTGACGCCCACCAGCCGGCCCAGTTGACCTCCGGTGACGATTTCACGGGCCTTTTCAACGAGACTACTGAATCGCCTTTGATGCCCCACCAATATCTGAACCTTGTTCTCTTTCGCCGCCGCTATGAGGCGGTCCGCCTCGGCGACGCTCGGGGCAATGGGCTTTTCGACAAAAAGATGAAGCCCCCGCTTGGCGCAGGCGATGCCGATCGGCGCATGGAGATGGTTGGGAAGGGCAAGGATGACCCCCTGGAGGGTTTCCTTTTCGATCATCTCCTCATAGTTCTTATAGAATTTGATCCCCAGCTCCTCCGCAACCTTTTTTTGCTTCTCATCGACTTCAGCGGCGGCCACAAGGTCGCACTCTTCGACCTTTTTCAGGATTCTGGCGTGGGGTGTCCCCATCAACCCTAAACCAATCAAGCCGATTCTCACTTTTTCCATCTTACCCTCCTGACTTCTATATGAAAATTCTCCCCTCCCTGTCTCTCTCCCCACAAGCGGGGAGGGATGGTGCTCCTGTATCCCTCCCCCTCGGCCGGGGAAGGGAGGGGCGGGGATGGGTCATCCAAAAACGATGGCCTGGCCCGTTTCTCCTGATTTCTGAATCGCCAGGGCAACCTCCAGCGTTTTCCTGGCATCCACTCCGTCGATCTTTGGCTTTTCCGTGCCCTGGATGACCCCGCAGAAGTTTCTGATCTGCCGGGTGTAAGGATCCTCGCGGTCGATCTTGATTCCCTCTTCACAGAGGGCGTATTGCCATCCCGCTTTCGCAGGGTCCCGATAGAAGAATTTTTTCATCCCCGGGAAGGTCACCACTCCCTCCGTGCCGTAATAGTAGTAGCAGTTCTGAGGGCTCTGGTAAAAGAAGAGGTTCTCACCGGTGTTGGCCTCGTATCCGACATTTCCGGGGGCCGTATCGGTGAGAAAAATATTCGCGACTGCGCCGCCCGCGATTCGCAGGCTGATGCTGACCGTGTCCTCAACCGGGAATTTTCTCGCCTCATGGCTCACCTCCGCATACAACCGCGTGATGTCGCCGCAGATGTAACGGATATTGTCGATCTCATGGATCAAGTTGATCCGGATCGGACCTCCACCCGGTTGCGCCCTCCAGGCAAAGGGTCCCTTAAAATAGTCCTTTGGTTTGTATAAGGACCAGAGAACCGTGACGCCGACGAGTTTTCCGATCTCTCCTCCCCTCACGATACGCCGGAGCTCTTCGATCATCGGGTTATGCCTCCGGTGGTGACCGACCATAAGAATCACCTTATTCTCCTTGGCTGCCTGAATCAGGCGGTCCGCGGATTCAAGGTCGGCCGCAATGGGTTTTTCCATAAGGATATTCAACCCTTTTTTCGCGCAGGTGGCACCCACCGGGAGATGGAGCTCGTTCGGAACGGCGATCACCACGCCATCCAGCGTGTCTTTCCCGATCATCTCCTTGTAGGATTGGTAAAATTTGGTTCCGAGCTCCGTGGCCGTCTTTTGGTGTTTCGCATCGGCATCGGAAGCAGCCACAAACTCGATATCCTTCATCTTGCTCATGGTCTCCGCATGAAGCTTCCCGATCATTCCCATTCCAATCAAACCCAATCGCACTTTTTTCATACTTCCTCCTTATTTCATTGATTGATCTCATCGAGCATTACCGTGCCATACTGGACCGGATCCCTCTTGCCGAACATGTTGTGATTGACCCCGTGCAGAAACAAGATCTTTTTCATATATCCTCCTTTGAATTGATTAAACCATTGGCGGCGTTAAATCCAAATCCCTTGAATTGCTTTGACTGCCTTTTCGTCCGTTTCAGAGGGAAGCAGCTCAAATCCGACAAACCCGGCATATCCCATGGAATCGAGTGCCTTTAAAATATTATTGCAATGAAGCTCCCCTGTGCCGGGTTCATGACTTCCGGGAACATCTGCGAGATGGATATAGCCAAGCTGATCCATGTTTTCTTTCAGCGTATGAATGATGTTGCCGGCCATCAACTGCATGTGATAAATGTCATATAAAACTTTAACCTTTTCCGATCCGACCTGCCGGGTGAGCTCAAAGGCAGTTTGGGGATGATCCAGAAAATAGTTCTGATGCGCCCTGGGCTGCCCCAACCGGGTATTCAGCGGTTCAAGGACAAGCGTAACATCCTCCATTTCCGCAAAGGGAGCAACGCCCTTAAGGACCTTGTATATATTCAAAAGCTTGGCTTCATAGCTGAGCGGCTTGACCATCTCCTTTGCGCTTCCGTCCTGATTCAGCGCATCGGAGTGAATCACAAGGTAGCGGCAATGAATCTCCTTCGCCTTTTTGATCGATTCCCTCAAAAACTCGGCATAAAGGCGGTTCTCATCGGGATTGATCAGGGAGTACTCGTCGTCACCCGAGAAGGCGGCGATTTTGATTCCTGAATCCGCAATGGCTTTCTTGATATCCTTCCAGTTTCTATCCTTCCATGTCCAGAACTCACAGTATTCAAACCCATCGCTTCGGGCTGCGGAAAATTTGTCTTCAAAGGAACGATCCTTATAAAGATTTTCGATACAAATGGAATACTTCATCCCAACCGCTTTCGCTATTTCTTCGTGATTTCAACCAAGCCCTGATCGGCATCGACTTTTACCCAGTCTCCGGTAGAAATCACCTCCGTAGGGTCCTGATCAAACTCGGTTACGGCCGGTACGCGAGCAACCACGGAGCCAAGGACCGTTTGGGGGTTGCATTCTTTGGTGACATAAGCCTTCGGAGACTTGCCGACAAACCGCAACGCCTGATGGGCAATCGACCACGCCGACGACCCCTTGGCCGTTCTGAATACCAGTATCTTTCCCGACACGGTTTGGCCATACCATTCATGGCCGAAATCAATCACTTTTCCCGTGTCAAAATCGAAACAGCCGAAACCTCCCAACGACTCCTTCGTAACGAGCGCCTCACCTTCCGCCGCCCCTCCGTTGATTCTTCTCCCCCGCAGGACGATTTTCCTCATTTCAGCTCCCCTCGCCACTTTCCGGTGATGGCTGCCTGGATGCACTCTTCGGTCGTGCCGAACCAGGTGTTTTTCGACCCGGTCTCTCCGGGAAGGTAGTTCGCCATCTTGGCCGAGTCGCAGGCAAAGACCGTTGAAGGATCGACAGACAGGACAAGTCCGCAGGCATCTTCCCACACCGAACCGCCGGCCTTGGCGATGATCTCAGTAAATCCCTGTTTGTCGGCCGTGTTCTTGATCGGGTGGCAGGTCGTAATATAGAGACGGGTATTCTTATGGATCTTCTTCCCTTCAAGCATCCCGGCAATCGTCCTGATACGGTCCAAACCGGCATGGGGACAGCCCAGGACCACAATGTCCACCTCATCGCTGTCGGAATGATTCAGCCTTTCGTAGGCGATCCGGCGCTCTTTCTTCCCGAATTTCAGGACCTTCAGATTCTTCCCGTTTCCGCTGGCTGCTTCGAGGGTCGGGGCTTCCAGGGTGATTCCCACAATGTGAAACTTGACGATGCTTCCCGAAGCGATTCCGGCGGCGCATAAACCCATCAGCCGGGTCAGGTCCGGCACCCGGTTGATATGGGTATAAATAGGGATATCGAGTCCGACCTGGCTTCCGACATAATATCCCATCAGATACCAGTCCCGGATCAGTTCCATATCGACTTCGACATCAACAATGACGTTGCCGAAACGGTTCTCACTTAGATGCATCCCCCACAGGGGCGTCTTCCCGGTGACGGCCGACGCGAAGGAACTGTGCAGCCCTTCGATGTTGGTGCGGCCGCCGAGCACGGAGTTGCAGAAAGCGACTGCCGACGACTCCGTCCAGGCGCAATGCTCCCCCTTCATCGGAATATTTCCGCTGATAGGGAGTGCACGTGGCAAGATGGATGACACCCACCCGTTTCAAGTAATCCACCATCTTCTGGAGCAGATCGCAGTGGGGCTTTCCCCCTCTCTGGAGGTCGGGGTATCTCTGGTCCCGAAAGGTGGCATTCGTCGTCGTAAATGCCTTCACCTTATCCAGCACCACCCGCTCGTCACTGTCGAGGAGAAACCGGGAGGCGATTTCGTCGGCGTCCAGGGAGGGGACAACCTTTTGAACGATCTTGACATCGGGTATGGAGCCGACGATGACGGTGGCGTTATTGGTATCGACAAAGCGGTCGGCGCCCAGCCCTTCGGCGTACTTCACCAGCAGCTCCATCGCCTTCTGCCGGGCCGGGCCTTCTTTGCCTTCCAACATCTCCTGTTCGTCCCGGGCTAATCTCATCATGCCCCCTTCAGCAAAGGCCGCCTTCCGGCCTATCCGCTTTTGCCTCGCCCACCGGCTTTAAGAAAAATCGACACTTACCATTTCATCCTTCTCAGTGCCTGTTGCAGCCCCTCGAATCGGAAGCTCATTTAAAGAAAATTCCGGGAAGAACCAGGGTAAACCACGGAAATGCGGTAATGATCAAAAGCCCGACGATCAGACAAGCCAAATACGGCATGAACGGCACAATGGATTTCCCGATGTCCAGCTTTGCAAAGGCACAGGCGATGTAGATCCCCATCCCGAGCGGCGGCAGGAAAAGTCCGATGCCCAGAGAGGCGATTACCAGTATTCCGAAATGGAGTTGGTTGACCCCGAATTGTACGGTCAGGGGCAGAAAGATCGGAACGAGGATCAGCATGGCGGGGAGCCCTTCCAACACGCAGCCGATGAGAATGAAGCACAGGTTGCAAAGAAGGAGGAAAACAAACGGGGAGCTTGAAAAATGGACGATCAGTTCCCCGATCCTTTGCGGAATCTGATTGATGGACAGGATCCAGGAGAGGATCGAGGCGGTCCCGACGAGGAACATCACGCTGCCCGTCATGATCGCGGATCGGGTGAGAATGGGGACGATTTCGCTCCACGGGATTTCCTTGTAAAAAAACTTCCCGAGGATGAAGGCATACAGGACGGCTATCACGGAGATTTCCGTCGGCGTGGCCGCGCCGCCGATGATGCCGCCCAAGATGATCACGGGGAGCATCAGGGGTATGATCGCCCCTCCCGTCGCTTTGACGGCCTCTTTGAAAGTGGCCTTTTTGTCCACAGCCATGCCCGCCCTGACCGCCTTGTAATAAATAAGCGCCATGATGCAAAGGGAGATGACGATGGCGGGGAGAAACCCCCCCATGAAAAGGGCGCCCACGGAGATGCCGGTGATCCCGCCAAGGACCACCATGGGGATGCACGGCGGAACGAGAATCCCCATGGCCGTGGCCGAAGAAACGATGGAGACGGTATCTTCCGAACTGTACCCCGCCTTTTTCATGGCCGGGGTCAGCAGGGAGGCGATCGCCGAGACGTCGGCGATCGTCGAACCGGAAATGCCGGAAAAAAAGTATTCCCCAACCACGACGACCATGCCCAGACCGCCGCGGATATGACCCACGATCACCTTGGCCAGGGCGACGAGCCGCACGGTCACCCCGCCGAGATTCATCAATTCACCGGCAAGAATGAAAAAAGGAACGGCCAGCAGGGGAAAGGAGTCGATCCCTCCGAACAGGCGGGTATGGGTCACAACGAGGGGCACCTGCTGGTACAAGAGCAGAAATTGCGTGCTGCCGATGCCGAGGGCAAACGCAATGGGCATGCCGGCCACGATGAAAAGGAAAAAGGAAACGAGCATCACGGCAACGAGATTCCCCCCGGTAAACCCCCCTCTGCCGAAGATGAAATAAACCACGCCGCACAGGGCGATGGAAGCGAGAAAGGAAATGATGAGTGTCTTCCTCTCCAGGCTGAAGGCGCGCATCAGAAGATAGCAGACCATCAAGGTACCGGAAAGGGCAATTGCTACATAGAGATAGGAAAAGGGAATCAGCATCACCGGCGTGAAATCCTGTGTCGTTTTGTGTACCATCACTACTCCCATATAGGCGAGATAGATACAGTAGTAGAGGATAAGGAAATCGGCCGTCGCCGTAACATACCCCCTCGCCTTGGCACCGACAAAGGTGTTCAACAGCGTTTCAATGGCGATATGGCCCTTCGTTTTGAGGGCCAGAAACGTCCCCATAAAACAGATCCAGACGAACAGGATGCGCGCCATCTCTTCCGTCCAGGAAATGGGGCTGTTGAAAATGTACCGGCTGACCACCTGGGTAAAGACGAGCACGTTCAATGCAAACAGGGCGAGTGCTACGATCCAATCGAAAACTTTCTCCGCATGATCCCGGAAGAGTGCCATTTCAAATCTCCTTCAATCAGTTTATACGATACTCTCACCCGCTTTGACGCAACATCTTGCAGTCATCCTGAGGATTTACTGTTCATCAGAACGAACGGCCATCCCTGCCCCGATGGCGGCAAGCGATACACCGGTCAATTGCCAAAACCAAGTGTGTCAATTCCGCGCAAGCCTGAATCCGGTCAAACCTCCACGATTCATGCTTTCGCGGGATTGGCCCAACGAGCGGCATGGTTTATGGAATGTGACGAGACCCATTGCAACAGAAAGTCAAGGGGAGGGGAATCAAGCGTGCGCCCCCCCCTTGACCTCTTTTCTTACATCCCCTTAGCCACGTCCGCTTCCGCTTCCTTGACCGCCTTCTGCACTTTGTCGATCCACGTCTGGCCGATCTGCCCTACCAGGTAGTCAAGAACCGGTTTCTGGGTCGCCTGCCTGAACAGATCCTTTTCCTTGGCCGTCGGGGTGTAGATCTCCATCCCATGTTCCTTCAAAAACTGAAGTCCGGTAGCTGAATCGAGCGTGTCGATGCCCCTTGACGCCCAGGCGGCCGCCGGCGCAACCTCCCTGATGATCTGTTGGGTGTCTTTGGGCAAACTCTGGAAGAATTTCTCATTGATCATGATAAAACTCACCCCATAGGTATGCCCATCCAGGGTATAGTATTTGTTCACCTCATAGATCTTGCCAAATTTGACTGACGCCACCGGGTTCTCGTGTCCGTCGACCACCTTCTGCTGAAGAGCCGTATAGGTCTCGGTCCAGGGGACCGGCGTCGGAGACGCGCCTAACGCCTTCATCATGGCAATGTAGACGGGGGCTTCCATAACCCTGATTTTCATGCCCTTCAGGTCCGCAGGTGTATGGATGGGTTTAATGGAGTTTGTAAAATTTCGGAACCCCACCTGATCATAGGCCAGAATCCGTATCCCCGTCTCTTTCAAACAGGCCGCCGCCAATTCATGTCCGAACCAGCCGTCCATCGTTTTCCAGGCCACCGCATTATTTGAAAAGAGATAGGGGATATCGAGCACCTGGACCGGTTTGAAATAATTGGCGAGGACCGCCGACACCATGCCCATCTGAATGGTCCCGAGTTTCACCCCCTCGGCGATCTCCCGCTCCGCTCCGAGCTGACCCGCGGGAAATAACTTCACATCAACACCTTGAGTCTCCATCATGAGCTTGAAGACCGTGGAGCCCGCCGCCTTCTTGGAAGTAAAGAGATCCGGGGGATCCCCGTGAGCCAATTTGATTTCCACCGGGGCTGCCGCCTGGACAGGCGAGACAAATCCCCAACCGGAAATCACCAAAAACAATCCGATCACAAACCCAAACAACAACGCTGACTTTTTCATTTTCTCTCCCTCCTTTTCAAGTTGACTGCCTTCTCAAATCCCGCCGGATCGGCGGGAACGCCGCCCAAACCTACATCTCAAAAAGAATGAACCACCCCCGCCGCAAGCGGCGGGGGATTACAGCCTAAGAGAAGATTAAACATCCTATGACGGCCAGGCAACCGTGTAGAGGTGCCTGCCGCCCCGGTCCGGTCCCTTGAGTAGCAGATCGATCTCCTCCTTGCTCCTCTGAGTCATGTACTTGGCTTCCGGCAGAACCCCCGGAGGAAACTTCGCCAGGATGTCGTTGTGCAGCTTGACCACGTAGTTCATATAGATCTCGATGGCCGGGTAGGCCTTCTCGGCCTTGGCCAGCGAGGGCTTTCCCAGTACGCCTTCCGGATACAGGGCGAACTCCACCCCGCCGCCGCCGACGTGGCTCTGGCCGGGGATGGGGTAGTTGTAGATGTCGCCGCCTTTGTCGATGTGCCCCTCGGGCAGGAAACCCCACGTCTTGGTGTCGACGCAGTTTTCCATCTGCACGAACTCCGGGAACAGCGCCAAGCAGATGGAGTTCTCCGCCTCATCGCCGTGGCGGAACGGCGTCTCGAAGGGGCCGCCGTGGGCCTTGTCCTTCAGCGCGTCGCCCATGATCTTCATCACGTCCAGGAAGATGATCACGGCGGGGACCTGGAACTTCTTGGCCCACTCCTGGATGGCCGACGGGATAATGTACTCCTGCCCGTGGCTGCTCATCAGGATCTGCTTGCGGAATCCCGCGTTCCAGTACCCCGAGACGATCGAGCGCACCATCGCGGAGGTCAGGTCGTCGGGGATAGGAACGTTCCCCGACTGCCCCAGGTGGGCGAAGGGGTGCGACGCGTACCAGAGCGGCTCGGCCACGGTGCAGCCGGTCTTCTGCGCGATCATCTCGCACATCCTGGTTACGATGAACCCGTCCTCGCCGTAGGGCTGCGCGTCCCCGTGGTTCTCCGTCGAACCGAACGGGATGAGCAGGATATCGTTCACCTTCAACCGTTCCTCAACGTCCTTCTTCGTCATCGTCTGGTAGTAGATCTTCGACGGCTTTTCCATGTGTCCGCCGTCCGGCGGAAACTTCCAATTTCCCATATTTACTCTCCTTTCCATTATTAAGGATCACCCTTTCCGGTGACCCGCCAGTTGTGGGGAATAGATCCAGACGAAACGCAGAACCTCATCCCCCGTGTTGATGATCGTGATATGCACCATCTTCAACTCCCACATCTCCTTCTCCATTTTCTTCGTTTAAAAAACATTTTCCGGAATCTTGACCTCCCAGATCCGCTGCATCTCCTCCATCGGCACGTCATAGACGGAATTCATCGGCGGCAGCGGCTCCTCCCGCATGAACTCCGGCATGTCGTTGAACTCCTCCCCGGCCCCGGAGCGCCGGTTGAATTCCCGCTCCGTCTCCAGGACATCCAGCCCCATCTTTTGCACGTCCGCATACGCGAGGTCCCACCCGTATCGGCCCTTTAACAGCGGCAGGAAAAGATCGGGATTCTTGGTAAAGGGCGGCCGGGTGAAGAGGCACAGCCCCATCGTATCGAGGATCGCGGCGCGGATCTGTAACTTCCGGGAGACCTCCACCTGGTTTTCGATCCCCAGCGGGTTTACCGTCTTTGCCGTCTCCAGCGCGTTGCCCGCCGTGTGATCCGCCCCCATCGGGGAGGTCACATAGGTTACGCCGTTTCCCTTCAATGCGCGGGGATCGTAGGCGGCGATCGCCTGCCCCTTGATCGCCGGGACGCGCCGGACGCCCAGGACCTTCCCGGTCACGACCACGCCGTTTCCGAGGATACGGCCGAGCCAGGTTCCCCGGCCGATCTGCCGGACAAGATCCTTGGCGCCTTCCGCATCCCCGAAGGCAATCACGCCCGCCTCCATGGCGACGCCGATCGCCGCACCGGTTTCGATCGCATCCACGCCGACCTGGTTGCAGAGATCGTCTAATTCAGCGATGTCATCGAGGTTGCCGATCCCGCAGTTCGACCCCAGCAGGGCGATGTTCTCGTACTGGATCGAGGCGACGATTTTCTTGCCCGCGGCGTCGGAGAAGACATTCGAGCAGGAGATCACACAGCCGCGGACGCAGGGCGTCCCCGAACGCCCTTCGCCGCCCCTTTCTGCGATCATCTCCGCCACCTTGTCCCCGCAGATCTCTCCCGCCTTTTCGAATTGGCCGGCGCTGAAGTTCCGCGTCGGCAGAATGCCGATCTCATTGCACAGGGTAAGCACCGCCGGGGTTCCGTATTTGTGCCGGTTCTCCGTCTTGGGGTCCGCCATGATCCCCTGCACGAGGGCCTTTCCCGCCTCGCGGAGCAGGGCCTCGTCGAAGGCCGGCTTGGGCGGCGCGCCGGTATCGTCCACGACGATCGCCTTGACCCCCTTCGAACCCATGACCGCGCCGAGACCGCCCCGTGCGGCGTACCGGACCTGGATATCCTGCGGACCCGACACGGCCACCCCCGAACCGCCCATCTTCATCTCGCCCGCGGGGCCGATGCAGACGATCCCGGCTTGCTTGTCAAAGCGTTCCCGGAGAATCCGGATCGTCTCGGAGACGAGCCTACCCTTCAATTCGGGCATCTCGATGAGCTCGATCCGGTCCAGGGCCACCTTCAACACAGTCGTCGTCGGCGCGTCAGGCAATTCCTCCAGAACGAGGGCCTTGATCCCGAGAGCGGCGATCTTCCTCCCCGCCTCCCCTCCGACGTCGCTCTCCTTGACGCCGCGGGTCAGCGGGCTTTTCCCCCCGACGGAAAACTTGCCCGTCGTGGTGACCGAGCTGCCGCCGAGAAGTCCCGGGGCAACGATCAGTTTGTTGTAACGGCCGAGAGGATCGCATGTCGGGGGAACCTCACGGAGGAGGAATTTGGAGATCAGAAGCCGGCCGCCCCAGCGCATCTCCTCCTGCGAGGCCTTTTCTTTCAAGATCTTGCCGGTTTTCGTGTTGACTCGGACAATCCATTCCATATTGTTGCCTCCCTATGTCAGACGAAGGGGACTTTTGAACTTCTTCAGGAGGGCGTTCAGTTTCCCGGCCGTAGTCGGACTGACCTCGATCCCTTCGTTCAGATTCTGCTGTTCCTTTTCGTATTCGATCTCGCCCGGCAGGTAGATCCGGGAAGCGCCCTTCGCCTTCGGGGAGGCCTTGATCGACACCAGGTAGGTCCGGAAGAGCGCCGCAAACTGCCCGAGGGGCATGAACCTTTCAATTTCAACGGCCAGCGTGAAGACGCCGACGCCCGTGGGCCCCTCGAGCTGGTGGAAGGTCCTGATCTCCGGCCCGTACTGGGAACCGGAAAGCATGCCAGCCAGGACATCGATCATCAGGGCGAGACCGTACCCCTTGGGTCCCCCGATGGGCATCAGCGTCCCCTTGAGCGCCGCCGCCGGATCGGTGGTCGGCGTTCCCGTCTCATCGAAGGCCCACCCTTCGGGGATGCTTTCCTTCAGACGATCCGCGCGCCGGATCTTGCCCCGGGCCACCATGGTGGACGACATGTCCAGAACCACGGGAGGGGCGCCCGCCTCCCCGGGAACGGAGATGGAGAGCGGATTGGTACCGAAAAAGGCCTCCGCTCCCCCCCAGGGGGACATCGCCGCGGCGGCATTGGCCATGACGATCCCGACCGTTTTCTCCTGCGCCGCCATGAGGGTATAGACGGAGAGCATACCGATGTTGTTGGTGTTCCGCACCAGGCAGCACCCGACCCCGAATTCCTTCGCCTTGCGGATGCTGATCCCCATCGCCCGGTGGGCGGCCGCCTGCCCCAGGCCGTTTCCACCGTCGAGAAGCGCCGTCGCGCCGCTGTCCTTCAGCACGGTCAGCTTCGTCGGGATCTGAAGCATTCCTGCATCCACGCGCTCCGGCAGCAACGTCAGAAGATGAACGCCGTGGGTATCGATCCCCCTCAGCTCCGCCTTGATGAGGGCCTCGGCCACAACGGCGGCCTCATCCTCGGCGGCATGGAGCCCCTTCAGGATCCGGATTGCGATCTCCTTCAGTCGGTCCGCCTGTACCTTCATCGCCCTATTCCTCTTTCAATCCCAGGAATTCAAAGACCTTGCCCAGCTTGTTGAACTCCACGCTGGACACCCCCGCCCTTAGATGAACCGCCTTCTTCTCTTCCGCTTCCGTCCGCGCGAGCGATTTTGCCAGGACCTCTTCGCATTCCGCGCGCTCTACGATGACCATACCGTCGTCATCGCCGAGGATGAGATCGCCGGGATTCACCATGGCCCCGCCGAAGAGCGTCGGATGGTTGATCAGCCCCAGCGTCGATTTCGCCGTCCCGAGGATGCAGCATCCCCGGCAGAAGATGGGAAATCCCATGCGGATCATCTCCTCCGAGTCCCGCACGGTACCATCGATGGCCAGCCCGCCGAGCTTTCTTCCCACGGCGGATGTCGCCATCAGGCCTCCCCAGTAACCCGCTTCGTAATACCCCCCCACCGTCGCAACCAGGATGTCCCCCGGCTGCGCCCGTTCCAGGGCCTTGTGGAGCATCAGATTGTCTTTGGGGTGGCATTGGACGGTGAAGGCGGGGCCGCAGATTCGGACGCCCTTCGCAATGGGTTTGATGGCGCAGTCGACGTACCCTTTCCTGCCGGAGGCTTCATGGACGGTCGCCGTCCCGATGCCCCGGAACCGGTTGATGATCTCCTTTGCCGGTCTCTCAATCTTGTTGATCACATGAACCATGCTCTTCTCCTTTCCAATAAATCAGAGGTAATTGCAAAACTCTTCCAAATATGTTCCCCCTCCCTTGACGGGAGGGGGTTAGGGGGTGGGTGAAACTGCAACATGCTGATTTCATGNNCCCCGCCAGGGGGGAGGGGATTTATTGGTACTTTTGCAATTACCTCATCAGATAACGCTTTTCAGATATTCCAGCGAATTCTGGAGGTGGATTCGGATCGCCTTCTCCGCCCGCACGGGATCTCGGGCGATCAGCGCATCGATGATTTCCAGGTGTTCCTTGAAGGATTCTGCCGCCCGTTCCTGACGGTTCTGGTTGAAAAAATGGAGGGTGATCCGGACGATCTGCTCCTGCAAGCCCTGATATTCCCGGATCAGTTTCCGGTTGCCCCAGGCCGCAAAGATGAAACTGTGGATCTGATCGCCCGCACTGAAATAACTCTTGCCGGTTCTCCCGCCATTCGCGTCGGAGGCGGCAAATTTATCCCGAATGGCCTGCGCCTCCGCAAGGTTCAGATCCCCTTTTGATGCCACGCGTCTGATCACCTCGCATTCCAGGATATCCCGGATCTCGAAGAGCTCCCGGATGTCCTGGAAGGAGAATCTCGATACGAAGGCCCCCTTCCCGGGGATGTTCTCCACCAGCCCCTTTTTTTCGAGCTGCTGTAAGGCCTCGCGAACGGGGGTCTTGCTGATCTTCAATTCTTTCGAGAGGATTCCTTCATTCAGGGGATCGCCCGGTTTCAGGGCGTTGGTGATGATCCTCCGTTTCAAGTTGTCGTAAACGATCATCTTTTTGCTCTTAGCGCTGTTGGGCATCTTGTTTCCCCGCACCGTCCGGATCGTTTAAAAGATATTTGAAATATATTCTAAAGATATTTTAGATGCAGGATACACATCCCGAAACGATCTTGTCAAGCCATTTTTTTTGGATATATATTTTTGAAATATTCTGAAAAAAGTGTATTCATGATCAAAATTAACTTCGAAAAAGAAAGAGGGAACCTGTATGCAAGCAGCCATATTGATCGAACCCGGAAAAATCGAAATCCAGGAGGCGCCGACCCCTTCCCCGCGCAAAGGCGAGGTGCTCGTTCGCATCCTGGAAGCCGGGATCTGCGGCACGGATTACGCCTGCTACATGGGGAACTTAAGCACGACCTATCCCATCATTCCCGGACACGAAGCCGTGGGAGAGATTGCAGACCTGGGGGAAGGGGTGGAGGGGGTCCGTGTGGGGGAGAGGGTCACCATCCAGCCCAATTTCCCCTGCACCACCTGTCCCGTTTGCCGGGGCGGCAGGGAAAACGTCTGTCCCAACAAGGTGAGGCTGGGGTTGGATGTGGACGGCGTCTTTGCCCAGTACATTTGTGTTCCCCGTCCCTATGTCTGGTCCCTGCCGGACGGTCTTCCCGTTTCGGAGGCGGCATTGGCCGAGCCCTTGTGTGTGGCCCTCCACGCATTCCGGAAAAGCCCATCCGCCCCGAATGAAAGGGTGCTGGTTTATGGGGCCGGTATCATCGGGCTTCTCCTCGTACGATTGGCCGTGCTTCCCAAGACAAGGGTCGCGGCCGTCGACATCGCCGAACAGAGGTTGGCGATCGCAAAAGAACTGGGGGCCGATACGATCTATCCCTCTTTTTCCAAGCTTGAAAAGGATGCCGGTTCCTTCTCAATCCTGTACGATACCAGCGGTGTTGCCGATGCCTTTTCCAATATCCTAAAATAGACGCACCGGGGGGAAGCATCGTGTTGACCGGTCTTCCGCACAAGGAGTTTTCCCTCCTGACCAGTACGATCGTCCGGAAGGAACTGACCATCCGGGGCTCCATGATCTACCAGGATGAATTCCCGGCGGCACTGGATCTCCTCAAACAGGGCGAGATGAAAATCGAACGGCTCATTACCGAAACGTACCCGCTGGAAATGCTTTCCCAGGCCCTTGAGGGTTTCCGCTCTCCCGACAGGGTAAAAACCTTGATACGAATTTCGTGAGACTGCATTCCGGCAGCCGCCATGAATCACGGGGCGCAGCCATTTTTTATTTGACAAGCTCCCTTGAGCGGTTGTAGTCAGAAGCGGGATCCGTGAAAGACCCGGACGCATCACAAGGCAGAGAGCCGGCGGAGATCGACGGGGGATCCCCATCTGCAAATCAAGGGGAAAAGATGTCCCGACACAAGGTACTGACCCTCTGGAACGAGGAGCAGCTCAACGAGGAGGAGACCCGCATCCTGCGGACGCCGTGCGGCGAGACGCCGGTTCCCTTTGACGCGGCAACGACAAAGGCGATCCGTGCGCTCCGGGACTCCTTTCTGGAGTGGGAGGACGCGGCGGGGCTCGCCGCCCCGCAGATCGGCATCAGCCGGAGGATCATCGCCTTCCGCAGCCGGAACTTCGACGACAAGGATCCCGCCACGAGGAAAGAGGATTACGAGATCCTCATCAACCCCCGCATAACCCAGAAGCGGGGGGAGCCGGTCGTCGCGGAGGAGGGGTGCCTCTCCTGCCCCGACATCCGGGTGGAGATCAGCCGGTATCCGGAGATCAAGGTCCGGGCCTACGATCTGGAGGGACGGAAGGTGAGCAGGCGATATCTCGACTTTGCCGCCCGCGTCGTTCAGCACGAGATGGACCATCTCGACGGGAAACTGATCGTGGACTACGACGGCTCGGTTTTCATTCCGAAAAAGCGGCAGAATTTCTTCGAAAAGTTCTTTCAGGAGGAATAGACGGGGGCCTCCCCGGCCTTAACGGCCGGGGAGGAGGGCTCTCAACCGACCATGGTCTTGAGGGC
>PLLC01000039.1 GCA_003141195.1 Syntrophaceae bacterium | reverse complement strand
TTGCTGCGGGGTAGTTCATTATGGCCTCCTGTAAAATTTTCTCTGTAATCATCTTTGCCCCCTCTATGATTCCTTCCCCGGTCGGAGTTCGGCCTTGGCGATCATTTGCATGCCCATCTAATACATTGCATAATCGATCATCTTTCCGTCCAAGATTGCCGCCCCTTTCCCTTGGGCAGCGGCTTCCTTGTACCCCTCAACCATCCTCCTGCTGAGGACGACTTCTTCATCCGAAGGTGAAAAAACCCTATTCACCGTATCCACATGCCGGGGATGGGTCAGCATCTTTCCCTTGAAACCAAGCAATTTAACCCGGGAGATCTCCCTCTCCAGCCCTTCCGTATCAATGAGCAGGCCGAAGTAGTGGGTGTCAATCGCCGGAATTCCGAGGGCGCAGGCGGCATTCGAGATGACCGCACGCGGGTAAAGCAGCACGGGCAGTACTCGTCGGGGGTCATGGTGGCGATGGTAAACCCTTCCCCCAATTCCCTCATTTAATCCCCTGCCCCGAACCCAAGGGCGGCAACGCAATCGCTGTCTCCACCTTGTGTTGGAAAATGGCCTCCAGCTTTTAAACTCCAGGGGAGGGGTGACGCGGAACATGCCCTTGTTGCCGTAGATACAGCCGTCCATCACCAAAATGTGACACGCCTTCGAAAGCGATATTGCCTGTCTTGAACTTGTTCCTACTTAAATAAGGCGGACGGATTGCTTCGATTCGTTTGTAATGACAGTTCGGATGTCCCTGCCAGAAGGCTTCCTGAACTTCTAATTCTATAATGGCATAACATCCGAAATCCTTTTTACTTTACCGCCTCGACTGACGTACTGGTGAACGGCGCCTCCCAGCGCCTCCATCCTGCCGTCCGGGAAAACCCTCAGGGCGGTCCCGGTGGCAATCCCGTACCCGGTAGCGCCGTCTTTTTCAAGCATTAAAAGCACTTTAAGCTCTTCCCAGCCGCCCTCTTCATCGTGGGTGTCGCAGAGCACGGGGGCGAGCCTCAGGCAGGGGAATACCTCAGCCGTTGTGTCATCGTCGGGGTTGCGCCAGCGCACCCATTCTTTAGCCAGCATGATGCTCCCGGCGGAGAGCCCGAAGAAGGGCTTACCTTCTTGATAAAGCTCAGCGAGGAAATTTACCATCTGTCTTTTTTTGAGTATTTGTATCCCCGTGTCTACATCCCCCCCGCTGATATAAATAATATCCGAATGTTTTAAAATATATTTGGCTCTGGAGATGTCGGCGTTGTCAGGGGCGAGCAGGGCGTGCTTAACCTCACCAGCCCCGTTTTCCCTGAACATGCCCGCCAAACGGTTAAAGAAACCCTCATCATCATCGCTTGCCGTTCCCACGTAGCCAACGGACGGAGACTTTTTACCGCTCTCGCGGAAAGCCTCGAGGACCAGCAAATCATTCGCCCTGCGATTTGCAGATCCGCCCCCGGCAAAGAGATACACCGGTTTTATTTTACTCATTTTTCATCTACCTTGTTCCTATTTTCCTTCGGAGATGCAGTCTTTATCAATGTAATCTTCTACATTTATGGGGAAATCCGCCTTTGCCAGCCGGTATTTGCCAGTGCTTTCCGGGAAAATGGCATTTTCATAACTTACCGATATTTTTGCCCCGTCACCGTAGAGCTTTTTCAGCAGGTTTGAAGCCTCCCCGGCAAGCGCATTCTTATCATTCCTCTGGCTGACTATAAATAAATCATACGAGTCTTTACCTGTCTGCTCAAGCCGGTACTCATCTACGCCGGAAAGTCCGCCAATGATGTTATCCAGCTCGCGGAGCGTTACCAGCCTGCCCGCTAAAGTCAGGGTTGCCGTTGTCATGCGTCCCTCAATTGCGGAAAGGATGATACCGGAGTTTCGCCCGCAGGGGCAATCACCGCTTTCGTCAAGCCGTACTAGGTCTCCCACGTCAAAATGGATAATGCGGTACCAGGGATTGCTAAGCGGAGTTACCAGAATTCTGCCTATCCCGTGACCGCCGTGTCCGGGTTTGAGCGCCTGGAAATCAATACGGCAGGATTCGCTGTTCTGATGGAATTTCCCCTCTTCACATTGCATGAAGACGTAGCCGGTCTCGGTTGAGCCGTAGGAACTGGCGATTGGAGAGCCAAAAACGCGCCGGATTTGCCGGTAGTGTAAAACCGAAGGATACTCGTAAGTGAGAACAATCAGCCCCGGCTGGAAAACCGGCTTACTGCGCTCGGCAATGTGGCGGCATAGCTTCGCCAGAAGCGATGGATTTGCCTCAAAGACCGCTGGCTTGAATTCCCCAAGCTCATCCGTCATCCTATCCATGAACGCCGGTGTCCAGAGCGCCGGGTCGGTCTTTTCATTAAGGTAAAGGAAGCGCACCAGCCGCCGTTTTCCCACCGGGAGGTCGGCGTCATTCGAGATAAAGCCCACGTTAATCGGGTTAGCAAGGATTGCCTCATTGTGGGTCCCCGTAGCCAGCCTTGCGGAATGGGAGTTTAGCTTCCAGGAAAGCCTCTCCGATTCATCCCACCATTTCTGGTTCCAGATGTTGGTTACGCTGACATCACATGTCCCGCTTGTCTTGACAAACTCAATCTCACCGCTCTCAAGACCCTGTTTTATGTCCTTACCCGACGGTACGAATCCATCCGGGAAATGCTCGCGGATGTCTTTCTTGGTAAGCGCCGGCATCGACGCATAGCGCGTGTCAATATGATACCGGGGGCCCGGGTCAAAGGCCTGCCATGATTTATAAGCAGAAAGATCTTTTAACGCATTCTCAAGGATGTTCCGGGAACGCTCGTAGTATTCAGGGGAGAAGCAACACATCTTTTGCACTGAGTAACCCCTCACTTAATACAAAAGCAACTCAAACGTGATTTGTATTATACTGCAAAAAGAGGCTGAGGACGAAGCCCCGTGAGGTAATTGATAAGACATTGCCTTTTCACGGCGGGAGTATATGAAGAATGATCTTTTGTTTCAAGAGGATTTTGACCACAAAATATGGGGTGCGGTATCGATGATCATGAAAGGTGCGTATCGGGTTGGCCAAGCTTCCGGTTGAACAATCCGATTTTGGACTGTTTCACCTGTTACGAGGGGCTTTTTCGGCAGATTTCAGGCAGACCTATCTTTACATGCCTCAAATTAGTTCCGCTGATTCTTTGAATTTTCAGCCCTCTCATAGGGCCCGAATCAGATGACCTTCCGTAACAGATGGGCATGTGCTCATAATATCGTGTTTGTTTGTAAAGCTTTTTCCCGATAGAGGCAAGATAAATCGTGAATTCTTCCTTTCCGTCGATCCGGAGGAGTTGATCGATCCCTTCCTGATCATAGGCGGCGATTGCGCAGGTTCTGGCGCCGATCGCTTCGCATGCAAGCTACAGAAAGTTTGACCGGCGCCTTCCCTTTATTTCTCCCGATGTGCGGTTTCGTGCACCTCTGAGATGGTCGTCTAAAGGAAAATCCGCGTGCGCTCCGGATCGTAAGGGGCTTTCATTAGCCTTGTAGCAGGAATCGCCTCGCCGAATACCTCTGTGGCAAAACCGTCCTGATGATCGGCCTCCGAAGCGGACAGATAACCTAGGGCGATGGTCTTTCCCACGGTATGACCATAACCGCCGCTGGAAACCACGCCGACGACCTTTCCCCGGCAGGTGATGGTTTCCCCCCCGTAGAGCAGTATCGGACGATCATGATCCAACGTGAAGGTGCAAAGCTTCCACTGCGGTCCGTCCCGTTTGATCTTCAGCAGGGCGTCGCGACCCACAAAGGACCCCTTATCGAAATTCACGGCAAAACCGATCCCGGCATCGTATGGGCTATAGTCCGGTGATACCTCCGCGCCCCAGTAGCAGTACCCCTTCTCCAGCCGGAGGGAGTCAATCGCCCGGTATCCGGCGTTTCGGATGCCGAGGTCCTGGCCGGCATCCCAGAGACTCTCGTAAAGATGGGCGGCATATTCCGGCGGCATGTAGAGCTCGTAGCCCAGTTCGCCGATGTAGGTCACCCGGATCGCCAGCACCGGGGCATATCCGATGACAACCTCCCGGCACTGACCGAAGGCGAACCCCTCGTTTCTGAAGTCATCGTCGGAGAGACGCATCAGGAGTTCCCGGGAGAGAGGCCCGCAGACATTGATCATCGCAAACGAGGAGGTTACATCGCGAAGCGCAACGGCACCATCCCGCGGCAGATGCTTTTTGAGCCACATGAAATCGTGCACCCCGAAGGCTGTGCCCGTGATCACAAAGAACCGGTCTTCCGCCACCCTTGAGATGGTAATGTCCGCTTCGATCCCGCCCCGGTCGTTGCAAAGCTGGGTATAAATGGTCGTACCCACGGGCTTGTTCACGTTGTTTGCCGCCACACCATTCAGGAAAGTCAGAGCGCCGGATCCGGCCACCTCAAACTTGCTGAAAGAGGACTGGTCGATCAACGCCACCGACTCGCGTGCCGCACGATGCTCCGCGGCTACGTGTTCAAACCAGTTGGGGATCCCAAAGGTTAGCAAATCTTCGGGCGCCACCCCGGGCGGGGCGAACCAGTTGGCCCTCTCCCACCCGAATTTCGCGCCATAAACGGCCCCTTTCCCCTTGAGCAGGTAGTAAAGGGGGGATCGCTTTACCTCCCGGGCCGAATCATGTTCTTCATAAGGCCAGGAGATGGTGTAATGCTTGCCATAGATCTCTTTGGTCCGTTCGACATTATACTTGAGACTCCGGTGATGTTGACCGAAGCGGCGGATATCCAGAGGCCAGATGTTGAGGCTCGGTTCACCGTACACGATCCATTCGGCGACCATCCGCCCGGCGCCGCCACCGGCGGCAATCCCGAAGGCGTTGAATCCCACGGCGACAAAACAATTTTCCAGCTCGGGCGCCGGGCCCAGCATACAGTTGCCGTCGGGTGTGAAGGCCTCCGGTCCGTTGACCAGGCGCGCAATACCGGCATGATTCAGGCAGGGCGTGCGTTTTATGGCGGCCTGGGAAATGGGCTCAAAGTGTTCGAAATCCGCCTCCAAGAGTTCCTGCGTGAATCCCCGGGGAATCCCATGGATCGCCCAGGGGATTCCGTTCCGTTCGTAACCGCCCATGACGAGCCCCCCTACCTCTTCCTTGTAATATAGGAGGCTGTCCTTGTCCCGCAGGGTGGGCAAATTGGGCGGCAGGCCTTCAATGGGTTCGGTCACCAGATACTGATGCTGAAAAGGAACCAGGGGGATGTTTACACCCATCATGCGGCCGATTTCTCGACCCCACATCCCCGCCGCATTGACAACCGTCTCACACTGGATCGTTCCCCGGTCTGTCACCACAGCCTGAATACGGTTATCTCTAATCTGAAAACCGGTGACCAGGGTCTTCTGCTCCACCGTGGCGCCGCGGTTCATCGCCCCTTTGGCCAGGGCCATGGTCAGGCCGCTGGGATCCGCCTGGCCGTCGGAGGGCATGAAAGCCGCGCCGATGATGCCGTCCATATCCAATATGGGAAAGATCTTCAGGGCCTCCTGCGGCGTGATCATATGCATCTCCAGACCGAAGCTGCGCGCCGTGGTGGCCCCTTTCTTCAGTTCGAAGAGCCGATCTTCCGTGCTGGCCAGATGGAGACAGCCGCAGCGCTTCCAGCCGGTGGTGAGGCCCGTTTCCGCTTCCAGCGTCTCGTAGAGGCTGACGCTGTACTGAAGCATCCTCGTCACGTTGCGATGGGAGCGAAGTTGTCCCACCAGGCCCGCCGCATGCCAGGTTGATCCGCTGGTCAGTTCACCCTTTTCAAGGATGATCACATCCTTCCATCCCAGTTTGGCCAGATGATAGGCAAGGCTGCAGCCCACGATGCCGCCGCCGATAATGACAACCTGTGCACTGTCGCGCATGATTCACTCCTTTGACTGTAAAGTAACGATTCGACGAGGATGACCGCGTAATCAGCAATATTTCCCCTTCCTTTTACCCTCAAGGGCATACCCTGCAGGGCACAAGCAAGCAAGGGGAGGGCCAGGGTGGAGATGGGTGAAAAGGGCTGTAATGACCGCATAAACCCTACCCACTACCCTATGAGGGCACGAGACCCTAACCCTCCCCCCTGAGGGGGAGGAATGTTTGGACTTTTTACGAAGCCGTCAACCATTGTTAAGAAAAGGCCGCCGCTTCCCCAAAAATATCTGACTCATTTTGATCGAACAGGACCCAGCGCCCTCGTCAAGGCGGGCACCACTTCGAAAAGATCACCGAAAAGGCCGTAATCGCATTTACCGAAAATGGGCGCATCGGCATCATTGTTGATGGCCACGATGATCTTGGATGTTTTCATGCCTGCGAAATGTTGAACGGATCCGGAAATGCCGCAGGCGATGTAGAGTCTGGGGCTGACCGTTTTGCCCGTCTGGCCCACCTGCATCGCATGAGCTGCGAAGCCGGCATCCACGGCGGCCCGGGAGGCCCCGACCGCCGCCCCGAGAACGACTGCGCAGTCTCTCAAGATTGTAAAGTTCTCCGCGGAACCGAGGGGGTGACCGCCGGAAATGATGATTTCGGCCTCGGAAACATCCGGCCCTCCGGCTTCACCCTGTTTGATTTCCCGGATCACCAGTCGTTTTGAAACCTGAATCGGGGCCTTGTAGGTCAGGATCTCAGCCTTCCGGGGATGGACGATTTCGGGGGCAATATTAGGTCTGATCCCCAAAATCCAGGGCCGGCCGTTCAGTCGAAGGGTTGCCGTCGTCCTGCCGGAAAAATGAGATTTCTTTACGATGCCGGAGGAAAAATCAATTTCCAGACAGTCCAAGACCAGAGGCGCCCCTTTCAGCGAGGCCACCCGGGCCAGCATATCCTTTCCGGACTGGTCGGCAACCCCGAGGAGCGCATCCAGACGAAATGCATCCATTGCCAGACCCAGCGCCCCGGCCCGCGCTTCCGGAAAGGACGCCGGGTTCGGTTCCGGCGTCTTGATCGCTACGATCTTTTCCGCACCGTAACGCTGCAATACCTCGCGACAGGCCTCCGCGTGATCGCCGAACAGCAGGGCGTAAACCTCGTTCACTGCATCCTGCCTTGCTGCGGTCAAGGCGCCGAGATGGGTCTTCTTGATCTCGCCGCCCTTCTCCTCAATGAGAACGCCGATCCTCGCCATAGACCCCTAACCAGTCCTTTCACCGGATAGTGCGCCTCAAATTCCACCCCATCCCCACCCTGACCCTCCACTGGAAGGAGAGGGAATTTCACTTTTTGAAACCATGGATTATGGGGTGATTATCATCCTTTGTGACGGCTGCCCATCACGAATATTCCGCTATAAGATTTTCGCCTCATCCCGCAACAGGCGCAGTAACTCACGCACCATGTTTTCCGGACTTCCCTTTAGTATCCTTCCTCTGCACCGGTCGGGGACCGTTTGAAGTTCCAGGAGCTCCACCGTTTGAATGGGTTTTTGAATCTGGAGATCCGCCCTGTTGACGACCTTGAGCTCTTTCTTCTTTGCCTTCATCATATCCGGAAGGGTGGGACACCGCGGCCGGTTCAGCCCCTTGGCGGTGCCGACGATGCAGGGGATGGACATCTCGATCACCTCGCGCACATCCCCCTCCATCTCCCGCTCGACGGTGACCGTACCTCCGGCCATGGAAAAAACCACCACATTCACCACCACCGGCAGGTCAAAAAGGGCAGCGAGACGAAAAGGAATCTGCATCCCTTCCGTGTCGACCGATTGCTTGCCGGTAAAGATGAGACCCGGGGAGCCGTCCATATCGATGGCCTTCTGAAGCAGACGGCTCGTCTCCAGACTGTCCGTAAAATAGCGGTCTGTTTTGACCAGAATCCCCCGGTCCGCGCCCATGGCCAAGGCGAAACGCAGTGTCACGGCGGCAGACTCCTTCCCGACCGTGACCGCAATCACCTCGGAACCGCCCTCCTTTTCTCTGATCTGGAGGGCCTGTTCCAGGGCGTATTCATCGTAGGGATTCATGATAAACTTGACAGTTTCATCAAAGTCGGTCCCGCCCAGAGGCCTGATGTTGGCCGCGGTGTCGGGAACATGCTTTATACACACGTAAATCTGCATCACTTCAATCGCGTGAGTCGGATCATCCCACAAAAGGCGGGAATGCAATTCACCAAGGCCCTCCCACTCACGCGGAGGGAGGGCCTTGGGGGTGCTTCCCGCGGGGGGGGCAAATCCCTCCCGGAACGTTATTTCTTCCCGAAGTAGTTCCGGACAAAACGGACGAATCGTTCGTTTTCCTCATCCACGCCTGGCGTGACCCGGAAATAACCGTCCCTGCCATGGATCGGATTGATCTTCTTCAAGAAGATCCTCTCCATCTCCAGTCCGGCGGCCAGGATTTCGGCGGTGGTCTTGCCGGTCATGGTGGCGTCGACGAGCATGTAGTTTCCGTGCGCCGGAAAGGGCTTCAGGCCGACCTGAGCCAGCTCTTTGGTGAAGATCTCCATCCAGCGGTTATTGTGCTTCACCTTCGCTGTAACCTCCTCCGGGTTGTCAAGAATCGCCTCCGCGGCCGCCATCGCCATCAGACTCACGTTCCATGGTAAAAACATGGTATTAAAAGCGTTGACCATCTCCTCCGTACCCACCACGTATCCGAAACGGATGCCGGCAAAGCCGTAGGCCTTCGAAAAGGTGTGGGAGAGGAAGACCTGGGGATATTTCTGAATCAGGAAGTCTTTGGACGGGATCTCGGGATGGTAGTCCAGATAGGCCTCGTCGATGCACAGGGGGATTCCCGTCTCGCAGAAACGGATCAGGTCCTTATCGTCGATGAAGATGCCCGTCGGGTTGTTGGGGTTGATGACGAGGATCAGCTTGGTCTTGGGAGTGATCGCCTTGAGCATGGCGTCCACGTCGTACTGGAGATCCTCTTTCCGAAGCGGAACGGAGACCACCTTCCCACCCGCCAGTTCCGCCCGTGGCGGGAAAAGCTCGAAGGTAGGCGTGGAGATGATAAACTCATCGCCGGGCTGGAGAAAGATCCGCATCATGGAATCGATGATCTCCGAGGACCCGTTGCACAGACCGATGTTGTCTGGTCCAAGCTTATGAAGTTGACCTAACATGGTTCGCAATCTTTTCATGCTGTCCGGATAGCGGTTTCCCTTGGACAGGATATCCGTAACCGCCTTGATCACCTTCTCGGAAGGGGGAACGGGATTTTCATTGAGCATCAGGCGACCGTAATCCGGATTTGCCCAGGCCTTATCCAGGATGCCGGTGTTGTATTCCCGTGCGGTAAGCAACCATGGCACAAACCAATCTTTTAACCGTTTCATAATTCTCTCCTTTCATGACTGATGTTAGTAATCCGTAATACACTTCCCGGCAAATTCCACCATGTTTTCGGTCGCCTTCGAAAACTGCTGTGCCGTCTTCACCAGCGACGGATGACTGTTGTACTCATCCCGGGTATAGCCGTCTTCTGCGTAAGCCCGTTCGAAATACGGTATCCGAAGGAGCTTTTCCAGTACCTCCTTCGGGATATCCTGGTCAATACGGTCTTTCACAAAAGAAATGTTTTCCTGTCCCTGGAAATGGATTACTTCATCAATAAAGGATGGAGGACAGGTGACCACGATGTCTGCTCCCGCCTTCTCCTCCAGGTGCCAAATCCGCTGAACACCATCCACTGTCGGTCCGATCCGCAGGGAGCAGGAGAGGAGCTTGCTCGGATAGTTTCCTTCTTTAAGAAGCCGATAGGCCTTCTTGAAGATGGCCAATTCCGCCAGACGCACATCCCCCTCGGAAAGCTCGATCCCCTTTTCCTTGCCGAAATCCCTTAAACCTCCCAGGTCGCCGTAGCGGGCCTCCATATGGGTGATCACGGACCGCCAGCGGGAGAGGTCCACATGATTCTTCCTGGCCTTCTCCAACCCCCGTTTCACGGATTTGGCGCAGTCCATCAATTGCGGCAGGACGAACGTCAGGGTATTGTTGGTGGCCATTCCCCGGGAGGTGAGGATCTCGATGACCTCATACCCCTCCTTTGTGCCCGGCACCTTGATCATCACATTGGGATTGATGGCGGCCAGCTCCGCGGCCTGCTTCAGCATGGTCTCCTTGTCAAAGGACTTCCGCGGATCCACCTGGCCGGAGAGGTAACCTTCGCGATGGTTCGTTTTCTCAAACAACGGCAGGAACATATCGGAACCCCGTTTTACCACCTCTTTATAGAGAAGCCAGAAAAGGGACTCTTTGTCTATACCGTTATTTTTCTTTATGATACCCATCGTTACGGCTTTCCAACGGGGCTCATCATCCTTGATCGCCTGGAGAGAGAGGGAGGGGTTGGTCGTCACGCCGCGAAAGAGCCATGCATCGGGCCTTTCCCCGTCGTACATCCGCGCGAACTGCCGCTTCAGCGTCTCGCGGTCCCCCTCTTGTGCCTTGGCAAGCAGCTTGCGGCACCAGTTTTCGAAGATCACAGGTGAGGAATCCCACCAGATCTCCATACCGGGGCTGACCGCGACCAGTTTCTCCAACAGGTTATTTTCCTTCATGCTATCCCCCTTATTTGCATTGAATGGCCTTTCCTTGTTTAGATGTATATACAATCAGCCCTTGAAAAAATCAAACTTAATCATCCTGCAAATAATTTTCCTTGATATGGTAACGACCCAGTTCAACCTCAAAAACGTATTTATCTCCCCGGTAATAGGAATAGAGAAGCTCCACCGGGATATTGTTTTCGTCGTAGGTCAGACTTTCCATGAAAAAGGCCGCCGTATTTTCGGGAACATTCAGATAGGATGCAATGCGACCTTTTAGATTCACCGCCCGGATCGTCTGATCCGATCTGGCCAGGGTGACGTTGAAACGCTCGTTAATGATCTGGTACATGGAACCTGTCAGATCCATCTCCAGGATTTCCTTGAAGATGGAGTGGGGAAGATAGCTTTCCTCGTAGATAAAGGGCACTTGGTTGCCGCTCCGGAGACGACGGATGGCCACCACACTGCCGTTCGGGCTTAAGATCAGCTTTTTGGCCACCTGTTCCTTCGCTTCCTCAACACCCTTCTTGATGATTTTTGTTTTCTCCCTGATCCCGAGCTCGCGCAGGTCGGCACTGAAACTCGAAATGCTCTTGAGCTTGTGCGTGATTGCCAGCGGGGTATCCGCACAGACGAAGGTTCCGCGCCCCTTTTCCTTCCGAAGCACTCCCGCCGCCGTCAATTCCGAAATGGCCTGCCTCAGGGTATTCCGGTTCACCTGACAGATTCGGGTCAGTTCCACCTCAGATGGCAGATTGGCGCCCTTCTCGTACCTCCCGGACTGGATAAGATCTTTGATCCAGGCGCTGATCTGGAGATATTTGGGAATGGGATTATCCGGATCGATGATGTTCATTTCCAAAGACTCCGTTCATTTTGATGCGCTCATGCCCGTAAACCCGGAACTGCCCGTGGTGATCCGCATGACGATCAGGAATAGGGCGACAATCAGCACGACCACCGTGCACATGGCATTGGCGCTCGCCGTGCGGCCATCCACATCAAGGAAGATGATCTCGATTGCGGCCAGCTTGATCTGCGCCGAAACCAGAAACAGGACGGCGCTGATCGTGGTCATTGCCCGCATGAAATAGAAGGTGGTCGTGGAGAGGAAGGCCACCTTGGAAAGCGGAAACACGATCCTGGTGAAGGTGGTAACCGGTCCCGCTCCGAGACTGACGGCAGCCTCCTCGACCGACTTGTCGATCTGCTTGAGATTCGCCGTTCCGGAGAGAACCCCCAGCGTGAAGTTGGCAATGACAACGTTGATGATGATAATCCAGATCGTGCCATAGATCAAAAAGTAAGGCTTGTTGAAGGCCAGCACGTAACCCAGACCCAGCACCACCCCGGGTATGGCCGCCGGCAAAACCGACAGGGCGTAGAGAAGCTGTTCGCCCCGGGGCTTCTTCTTTTCGATGATGTATGCGGCCACCAGCGTGATGGAAGCCCCGACCACGGCCACCACAAGCGATACCAGGAGGCTGGTCCAGATCGGGGCGTATTTGATGGCAATCATGGTACGGAATGTGCCCGGTTCCAGGACGCTGTTCCAGAAAGCGGTCCAGAGCGGAACGCTCGCCCCGAGCGATGGAAAGTCAAAGTGTTTGAGGGTGAGTGAAAAATCGTAAGGCCAGGTTTTGACAAATGAGCCCAGGAAGACCGTGATGAAAACCAGAAGGATGCAGGCGCAGATGAGGGCCGAATAAGCGGTGAACGCCCATTTCTTCAGCGGCCGGGAAGGCTGGATGAATGGACGGGCCTGGCCGCTGATCATGGCATAGCTCTTCCGGGTTAGGTAGTAATTGATCGCAAAGGCCGTGATGGAGGGGACCAGGAGAATCACGCTGATGGTCGCCCCCAGATCAAACCGCTGCAAACCGAAGACCTTGTTTACAATCTCCGTCGCCAGAACCGAATAGTCCCCCCCGATCACGACCGGGATGCCGAAGTCGGTGATGGTCAGGTTGAAGGTGAGCGCCGCGGCGCTCGCGATGCCGTACTTCGCCGAAGGCAGAGTGACCTTGAAGAAGGTTTTCAGGGCGGAGGCCCCCAGGCTCTGTGCGGCCTCGTCGAGGCGCGTGTCCACCGCGGACAGGGTGGTATAAAGAATAAAAAGGGCGTTGGGAAAACAATAAAGAATCTCTCCCACGATGATGCCCGTGGCGCCGTAGATATTCCAGCTCGTGTCCAGAAGGTATCGTGTGATGACGCCGTTGCGGCCAAAAAGCAGAATCAGCGCAAGGGCCTGGATGATGGTCGGCGCAATGAGGGGAAGCGTGGATACCGTGTAGAAGAACCCCTTGCCCGGCATGGTGGTGCGGGTGAGACCGTAGGCAAAGAGGAAGGCCAGCACCGTGGTGATGACCATCGTCACCGTGGATACGAACATGCTGTTGTAGAAGGAACGGAAGATCCGGGGTTCGGAGAAATAATCCAGATAGTTATGCAGGCTAAAAGCCCCGTCCTTGAAGAAACTCAACCGGCAGATGTCCACCACCGGATAGAGCAGGAAAACGGCCAGGATGACCAGCAGAAACGCCATGATCACGCCGGTAAAGAGATTGTCGGCACTGAACCACGTGGAGAATCGCTTTCCGGAAGGCTCGATAGGGTTCATTTTTTCCCCTCCCCGTCGGCAAATACCAGAAATGCCTCAGGAGGGAAATAGAGATAAATCTCATCCCCCCGCTTCAAAGAGCGTTGCCCGAACTCCTTTTCGTTAATATCCGCGATGACCTCCTCGCCGTCAATGTTGATGAGAAGTCTTACGGCGGCACCCTGAAAAACCACCACTTCAATCCGGCCGGAGACGAGGTTCATGGGTTCGTCGACCCGGGGGGGCGCCTCCTTTTTGAACACTTCCACGTTTTCCGGCCGGATGGCCAGGGAAACGGCCTCTTCCACCCCGGCGCCGTTCTTCTTCACCTTGATTTTTCTCTTGCGGATATCGACGACATCTCCGGTACGGCTGCCTTTAAAGAAATTGGACGTTCCCACAAAGTCCGCTACAAAGCTGCAAGTGGGGTTCTTATAGATGTCAATGGGCCGTCCCACCTGCCGGAACTGTCCCCCTTCCATGACCACCACACGATCCGCAATGGACAGGGCCTCTTCCTGATCGTGGGTCACATGGATCATGGTCTTCTTCAGTTCCTGCTGCAACCGCTTGATTTCCGCTCGGAGCCGGAGCCTGATTTTCGCGTCAAGGGCGCTCAGGGGTTCGTCCAGCAGAAGCACCTGGGGATCCGGGGCAAGGGCTCTCACCAGGGCAACCCTCTGTTGCTGGCCGCCGCTCAATTGGGCCGGATAAAGTCTTCGCCAGCCGGACAGACCGATCAGATCGAGCATTACATCCACCCGTTCGGCAATGACCTTCTTCGGCATCTTCCTCATCTTGAGACCGAAGGCGATATTTTCCTCCACGGTCATATTGGGGAAAAGGGCGTAGGATTGAAAGACAATTCCGAATTCACGTTTCTTGGGAATGAGATCGTTGATCACCCGGTTGTCAAAGATGACTTTCCCCTCCGTAACCGTTTCAAACCCGGTGATCATCCGCAGCACCGTGGTTTTTCCGCAACCGCTCGGTCCCAGAAAGCAGATGAATTCCCCTTCTTGAATCTCTAAATCGACGTGATCCACGGCGGTAAGGTGCCCGTAACGTTTGGTGAGATTTTCCAGCTTGAGGTCTCTTCCCATCTTCCTTCCTCGCTTAGATGTTGAGATATCTATACAGAATAGGTTCAAAAAAACGGGATGGATTCCGGTCATCCTGCCTTGAGGCAGGATGACCGGACATAGGAGATTACTTCGAGAAGAGGGTTTCCCACTTCTTCTTGATGGCCTCGCTGTTCTTGGCTTGCCAGGCGAAATCCATGGGATAGAGCTTTATCGTGGATAATTTGGGCAGATCCGGTCGTGTGGGGATCCCGGGGAGGGTCACGCCGTATTTGAATTGTGCATACTCTTTCATGGCACTTTCTGAGATGGCCCAATCCAGAAACCTCTTCGCGGCGCGCGGATTTTTAGCCCCTTTGAGCAGTGCGTTGGCCTCAACCTCGTATCCTGCCCCTTCAACGGGGAAAACAAATTCGACCGGGAAACCCTGTTTTTTCAGTTCGGCTACGACGAAATCGAAAGAGGCCCCCACGGCAAACTCGCCGGCGGCGGTCATTTTGGCCGGACGGGAGCCGCTCTTGATATACTGGCCGATGTTCTTGTCCAGTTTCTTTAAAAACTCCCAGCCGTCTTCCTTACCTTCTTTTGCGCCGTACATCTGGAGGATACTGGAGATCTGGAGGAATCCCGTACCGGAGGCCACCGGATTGGGCATGGTGACAAGCCCCTTGAATCTCGGGTCGAGGAGGTCGTTCCAACCCTTGGGCATGGGCAGGCCCTTCTCCTGCAGAACTTTGGTATTTACGCAGAAGGCGGCAATGTACATGTCAATACCGACGTACAAATGTTTGGGGTGAACAAAGCGCTTTTCGAGTTTATCGACACCTTTGGGCTGGTATGGCTCGAACATGCCATGGGGGATAAACTCTTCCATTCCCGTAACGGCCCAACCCCAGACCACATCCGCCTGGGGATTGTTCTTTTCGGCCATCATTCGCGCACCCAGTTCCCCCGTCGAAAGGCGGATAATGTCGATTTCCAGGTCCGGCATGTCTCTTCTGGCCGCCTCAAGGTATTTGACCGTTTCGTCCGTCTCAAACGACGTATAAACGGTTACCTTTTCCGCAGCACTTGCGGTGATTGCCAGACACATTGTCATGATACCTACGATGAAAAATAACCCTGCACGTTTCATACGACCAACCTCCTTATTTTCTGATTACGTTGATCCTTTGTCCTATCTTCTCAAACCATGAACCCCCGTCCGCCCAATACAATCTGGTCATCGATCCCATTCTTGCACCTGCTTACAAGCGCCGTAGGGACATGAATGGTCATGGTGACTAAATCGGCAATGAAAACAAAATACAAGCCGTCCGTTTGGACTATAAAAGTGGATGCTATTTTGGAGAAAGTCGGTCATCGTAAAGCCATTTTGGAGATGCTGAATTGATGCGTATTAGTACTATGGGAAAACCTCTGCGGTCAATCATTTTTTTAGCCCGGTTTCTCCCTTGCATTGGAAATTCGTGCAGATATTTTTAACATAGCGACATCATGTCAGAAAATATTTCGCTGATCACCGGCTTCGGACTCGGTACAGCATCATGTGCTCGGTCAGGAAAGTCGAGGAGGATCGTCCTGGTCAAACGGCACACGGAACGGAGCGACCTGAGAGGAGTTGCAGGCGGAAGCGTCTGGTGATCAGGTTTTTCCGATCCAGAAGAGGATGGATGTCGCACAGGGGCAGGAGACGATAATCCAGCTTTTTCGCGGCGTGAATGAGATGGACGAAGTTTTCGCTCATCCGTCCTCCTTCGACTTCCGCATGGACGGGGAGAACGTGGATTCCGCCCTCTGCGAGGCCGGCGAGGATTCTTCGCTCCCCCTCTTCAATGCCCGTTTCCTCGAAACAGGGCAGATCCGACGGGATCTCGACGAGATCCGTTCCCTCGTGGATAAAGGGTTCCTTCGCCCGCGTACAACTCAGATAATTGAGATGGAGGTCGCGAACCAGGGAAAGCACGCGGTCGTCGATCAGCCAGGCGGGGGCGCCGAAAGAGGCGGGTCTCCTGCCGGTCAGGCTTTCAAAACCCTCAATGCCTCGTCTGAACCAGTCCCGGATCCAGGCTTCCGGGCGAACAGCGAGCTCATCCTGCCAGCGCCGGTGGTCCCACGCATGAAACTGCACCTCGTGGCCTTCCGCCATGATCTGCCGGACGAGATCGGGAAACGAAAGGGCGATCTTCGGTGACGGGAGGAGCGTCCCGTACAGGGCGGTCCGGAAACCGTAGAGACTGGCGGCGCGCGTCCGGACCATTTTCTTCAGAAAGCGTGGGTTTTTCAGGATCTGAAGAACGGCCCTCCCCGAGGCGTCCGGCCCGATGCTCAGGAAAAAAGTGGCCCGGAGCCCCTCCTGCCTTAACGAGGAAAGAAGACGCGGGACCCCCCGCCTCATCCCCTGATAGGTATCCACATCGATTTTCAGCCCCAGGATCCTGTTCACACCATCTCCTCAAATGAGAGGCGTGAGGTGTGAAGTGTAAAACCCTCCTCACCCCTTACCCCCCACCCCTTACTCCTCACTTAAGGCTCGTTCTCCTCGAGGAAGGAGTAAAGGGTCATCCGCAGGGAATCCTCCAGTCCGATTACCGGCAACCAGCCGAGGAGGATTCGGGCCTTTTCGATGCTCGGTTTCCGGGTGTAGATATCCTGATACCCCTTCCCGTAATAGGTCTGTGCGGGGACCTCGATGATCTCCGAATAGGCCCCGTCCCGTAGATGGTCCGGATGTTCCATGAAGAGCTTCTTCAGCAGGATGGCCAGTTCCCGGACGGAGCATTCGTTTTCCGGATTGCCGATGTTGATGATCTGGTTTTTACAGACGTCGTTGCGGTTTTCCAAAATGCGCAACAATGCTGCAATGCCGTCATCCACGTAAGTGAAGCACCGCTTCTGGCCGCCGCCATCAACGAGGCTGATCGGCCGCTTCATCAGGAGATCGGCGATGAACTGCGTCACGACCCGTGAGCTCCCCTCCTTTGCAGCGTATAGGGAATCCAGACGGGGGCCGATCCAATTGAAGGGTCGGAAAAGCGTGAATTCCAGATGCCCCCGCGTGCCGTAGGCATAGATCACCCGGTCGAGGAGCTGCTTGCAGCAGGAATAGATCCAGCGCTCCTTCTGGATCGGCCCCACGACCAGATAACTCTCATCCTCCTTGAACTCCGGATCGGGACACGCCCCGTACACCTCCGAGGTGGAAGGGAAGACGACCCGCTTGTGATACTTGACGCACTGCTTGATCACATTGAGATTCATCTCGAAATCGAGGTTATAGACGCCGATCGGATCTTCCACGTAGAGTTTGGGCGTGGCGATCGCCACCAGAGGGAGAACGACGTCGCACTTCTTGACGTGATACTCGATCCACTCCCGGTTGATTGCGATGTCCCCTTCGATAAAATGAAAGCGCGGATTTTGGGTGTTTTTGCCCAGACGGTCGTCGGAGAGGTCCATCCCGAAAACGGTCCAGTCCGTTTCGTCGAGGATTCGCTGCGTCAGATGATGGCCGATAAACCCGTTTACTCCCAGGATCAAAATCTTCATGATAACAGCTTTCCTTCCTTGTCTTTAAAATAGCGGATGAGCCCGTCGCCGGTCATCCTTTCGCCCCCGGCCTGCACATTCACAAGCTGAAGTCTCCCCCGTCCTGTCCGGACCAAAACCCTTTCCCCTTCGATTTCGACGCAACCGGGAGGTTTTGTCTTCCCACACCCCCTACCCTCTTCGGGCGTTCCCCACCAGATCATAAGCCGCGATCCGTCCGCCAGACTGCAGAAGGCGCCGGGATACGGATCCGTGACCGCGCGGATCAGGTTGTAGATCCTCGCGGCGGTCCAGCTCCAGTCGATGCGGCCGTCCTCCGGTCGACGGCCGCCGAAATAACTCCCCAGCGAGATATCCTGAGGGATGCGGGGCGCCTGCCCGATTTTCATCAGGGGCAGGAGTTCATCCAGGAGAATTCCCGCCGCGTCGCAGAGCTTCCCGTACAGGGTGAAAGCGGTATCCTCCGGGGCGATGGGTACGACCTTCCGGCCGACGATATCCCCCGCATCGGCCTTCCGGACCATGTGATGCAGGGTGACCCCGGTCTGCGTCTCCCCGTGCACGAGGACCCAGTTGACGGGACATCGTCCGCGATAGGCAGGCAGGAGCGAGCCGTGGAGGTTATACGCCCCCAAGGGTGGAATGCGGAGGATCTCCTCCCGGATCATATGGCGGTAATAGAAAGAGAAAATCATCTCCGGATGAAGAGACGCGATCCTCTCCCCCCATTTCTTGCTCCCGATATCGGCGGGACACTCCACGGGGATGCGCCGCTCCCTTCCCCATTCTTTCACCGAACCGAACCAGCAGTTTTCTCCCGGGTCATCCTCATAGGAAAAAATGCAGACAATCTGATATCCGGTGCGTTCGAGGGCGTTGAGACCTGCAATGCCCATATTATGATAGGCAAAGGCCGCGACTTTCATGCAGACCCTCCGGCCGAAAGGGATTCGTCCCCATAGACATGCTCGATCACGTATTCGGGTCGTTTGCGGACCTCGCGGTAGATCCGGCCGATATACTCTCCGATCAGGCCGAGGGCGAAAAACTGGAGCCCCACAAAGATGAACAGGATGGCAAACAGGGTGAACACCCCCTGCGCTGCCCAGACGGCCCCGTAAACGAGGCGGGTGATGACGAGAAACGCGCCGAAACAGACGCCGAGGGTCGCCAGCAGGACCCCGCCGTACATGATGAGTTTGATGGGGAATTCGGAAAAGGAGGCCACCAGGTCGAACTGGAGGTTGATCAGTTTCCGCAGGGGATAGTTGGATTTGCCGCCATGCCGCTCCTCGTGGGCGACCTCGATCTCCGTCACTCGCTTTCCGAAGTGTGTCGCCAGCGCCGGGATGAAGGTGGCATGTTCGTGACAGGCAATCATCCGCTCCACCACCGTCCGGCGGTAGGCCCGGAGCATGCATCCCCAGTCGGTCATCCGGACGCCGGTGATCTTCCTCGCCACCATATTGACGATCCGGGAGGGAACGATCCGGAGAAGGGAATCCTTTCTCCCCCTGCGGATCGTCCCGACCACGTCGAAACCGCCCTCTTCCATCGCATCGATCAGGCGGGGGATCTCCTCCGGCGGGTTCTGGAGATCGGCATCGAGGGTCACGACGATCCCGCCGCGGACGATGGAAAAACCGGCCAGGATGGCCGCATGCTGTCCGTAATTCCGCGTCAGTTCCACCACCCGGACCTCGGGATGGACCGTAAATCCCTTCAGAATCTCCAGGGAGCGATCCCGGCTGCCGTCATCGACCAGAATGAGTTCCCAGGGTCTCCTCAGCGCGGACATGACCGGTCGGATCCGGTTCATCAGCAGGGGAAGGTTCCCCTCTTCATTATAGACCGGAATCACGAGGGAAATCATCTCTTCAACATTCCCCGCATCCATTTTTTCGATCAATTTCGGCCTCCCTCTGCGCCGCCCAGAATCTCCCGCACTGCCGCACACACATAGGCGACATCCCCGTCCGTCATGTCCGGAAACAGTGGAAGCGACAAGATTTTTTCCGCGGCGCGTTCCGTTTCCGGCAGCTTTACGATCCCGAAACGGTCCTTAACATACTTGAGAAGATGACAGGCCGGAAAATGGAGACCGTAACCAATATTGTGATCCGAAAGCTTCTCCATAAACCGTTCCCTTTCCATGGCCAGGATCTTCACCACAAAGAGGTGATGGGCATGGTCATGGGGATAGGCTGGATTTCCCGGAAGCTCCAGGCCGGTGACCCCTTTGAGTCCTTCCCGGTAAAGCGCAACGATTTCCGCCCGGCGGCGGTTGAATTCGGCAAGCCGGGAAAACTGGGCGATCCCCAGGGCCGCCTGGATGTCCGTCAGGTTGTACTTCCAGCCCGGCGTCTCGATGTCGTACTCCGGATTGCCGCCCTTCCCGTAGCGCTTCCAGGCGTCGCGTTCGATGCCGTGAAACCGCAGCAGACGCAACTTTTTTTCCAGTTGTTCGTCGTTGTGGGTAATGAGCCCCCCTTCGCCGGTCGTGATGTTCTTCAATGGATGAAAGGAGAATATGGCGATCCTTCCAAAGCCGCCGGCATGAATCCCCCGGTAGCGCGTCCCGACGGCGTGGGCCGCATCCTCGATCACGGTCAGGCGATGACGGTCGGCGATCTCCAGGATCCGGTCCATCTCCGCCGGCGCGCCGGCGAAATGGACGGGGATGATCGCCTTCGTCCGGGGGGTGATCCTGGCCTCGATATCGTCGGCATTGATGTTGAGGGTGTCATAATGAATATCCAAGAAGACGGGTCGGGCGCCGCTGAGGGCAATCATGTTGACCGTCGAGGCAAAGGTAAGCGACGGGGTGATCACCTCATCTCCCGGACCGATGCCGAGGGCTGTGAGGACGAGATGCATCCCCGCAGTCGCGGAGGAGAGGGAAACGGCGTGACGCGCCCCGGTAAGGTGCTGAAACCGTTCCTCGAAGGTCTTGCAGAGGGGACCGGTCGTAATCCATTGCGATCGCAGGCAGGCGGTTACGCCCGCGATCTCCGTCTCGCCGATGGACGGCCGGTTCAGCGGCAGAAAATCTTCCCGAATTTTCATCACGACCCCTTTTCTCCGGATCTCTTCAACTCTACCAGCGAATAGACCTCATTATGCCACAAGACCCGGAGAGCGGGTACCTCTTTTTTCAGCCTCTCCAATTTTTCATCGTTCTGCGTCGCGCAGTAGATTCCGTCCGTTGCCTGAACCAGGCGGAAAAAAGATTCGGAGGTCAGAAAATATCGTTCCCTCTCCGCGGTCGGAAGCCGTTCGCTGCCGTACCTCACCTCCCCAATGTCGTCGACGATCGGGGACCTTTTCCCGGTGTAGAAATCGACCCCGTACAGCGACATGCCGTACTGGTAGAGCATTGCGTCTGCCGGAAGGTGATTCCGGATTGCCTGCGAAAGCGGATAGGCCGACTTGTAGGGTGCAAGGTATTGCGCAACCGGCAGCGTGAGCGACATGAGAAATAGGGCAAACAGCAGGTAGATCGTCGTAAACCATCCCCGGCCGGTCTTCCTTCGGATCCGATCCGGGAGAAAGGAAATCAGGAGCTGCATGAAAAACGGCGCGGCGATCCATGGCCACCAGTTCCCCCAGGCAACCCGGTGTTCCCGCAGAAAAACCGGGGTGACCAGAACGGCCATGAAAAGAACGGCCTGCAGGATCCCCGTCAGCCGGTAGCGCAGCGGAACAATCGCCCCCGCTCCCCCGTCCACGGTCCGCTCCTCATAACGGCGGAAGAGATGGCCGAAACCCAGTGCGAGGGGAAGAAAAACGGGCGTGATGTAGGGGATCAGTTTCGACGAAGAGATCGAAAAGAAGAGAAAAATCAGTCCAAACCAGGTCAGGAGAAATCGCTTTTCGGTACTGCTGAATAATTTTTCTCCCTTTCGGAGCCCCCGGATCGCCTGCGGCAGAAAGGCGCACCAGGGAAGGGTCCCGGCCAGGATGATGGGGAGATAGAAATAGAAGGGCTGATAGCGGTCATGCATCCGGGTAGCATAGCGGAGCAGGTGCTCCTGGATAAAGAAAAAACGGAAAAAATCGGGGTTTTCCCGCTGGACGAGGATCAGCCAGGGAAGCGAAACGGCCGAAAAGATCAGCACTCCGACGGGTGAGAAAAGACCGAAAACCTCCCGCAAGCGGCCGGAGGCCAAAAGCCAGATGACCAGGACGCCGAACGGAAACGCGATCCCGATCAGCCCCTTGGCCAGAAACGCCAGGGCGCTGAAAAGATAGAGGAGGTAAAGCCATCCCTTTTTCTCTTCCGTTGCGGTAAGGCATCGGAAACCGGACCAGATCGCCAGGCAGACCATAAAGGCGAGCGGCATGTCGAGGATGTTGATCCGGCCGATGGCGACATGATAGAGGAAGGTGGTCAGAACGGCGGCCGCATAGAGCCCTGTCCGCGCATCATGAAAAAAAACCCCCATGCGATAGACCAGCAGGATGCACCCCCAGGCGCAGAGGGCCGCGAAGAGGCGGGACGAGAATTCATTCTCCCCGAAAATCCGGAAAGAGATCGCCGTCGCCCAGTAACTGAGGGGCGGTTTCTCGAAATATACAGCCGCTTTCAGCCGCGGCGTGACATAGTCGCCGGTGGCGTTCATCGCGCTTGGGATGGCGCTGTACCGCCCCTCGTCCGGCTCCATGAGGGGCATGAATGGGAGGGAAACCAGATAGAGCAGGAGAGGAAAAAGAAAGAGAACGAGTATTTTGATTGACCTGTCCTGCATGACCAACGCCCCGGAATGCTCATAAATCCACAGTTTTTTCGGGAGTGTTTATTCCACAGATCGGGCGGCATTGTCAAACGATTAATCCTCCAGCCTTTCGCCCAGTCCGGCGGATGAAAGAGCCGCTGCCTTGGGATGCGCCATTCCACTGCATCTTCCCGGACCGCCTTGCAAAGGGTCTTGCAGGAGACGGTTGCAACCTTCCCGTGCAGATCTGCGCGAAGCTGACGACCAACGGCATGGCCTTGATCCACCGTCAAAAAAATAGAAAACCTCATCCGCAACACCCTCACCAAAATGGACGATGCCAGCGTTGAAACCCCATAAACTGCTGTCATTAACTCCTGTTTCAACACAATATGTTGTGACAAAATCTCCTTGACATACAAGACCGCTTTCCGTATTCTCAACCCATACAAAAGCAAGTTCTTATCAATTCAATACGGGGCTTTTTTTGTTCGGCGAACCGAGAATTTCGGCGCCTTAATGCCTGCTCATTCATGGTTTGAGTTTTTGGACGGTACGGGGTAGGCGGAACGTGTCGTGAGGCGCGCGTTGTCGACGGCGCCGCCTGTGGTGAAATGGTACAGACTCTGCCACGCGTCTCCCCGTAGCCCCAGCAGCGCGTGCATCCTCCTGGGAGAAGGAAGCAAGCATGAACATAAGGCCCATTATGCGCAGCCCGGGACATGTTCCACACCTGCTCCCGGCGCGTCGGCTCGGCGAACCGGAATTGCGCTGGGATTGAATTTCCTATCTCTGATCTGAACGGAGGCAGTCATGTCCGAGCAAATCCGCAGCTCCGCCTTTCTCGATGGCGACGCCGGCAAGGCGGAAGCAATCACCGAAGTCCGGCGCGAAGGGCGTCATTCAGATCTTCAACGTCGGCGCTGAGCGGATGCTCGGCTACACGGCCGCCGAAGTGAT
>PLLC01000063.1 GCA_003141195.1 Syntrophaceae bacterium | reverse complement strand
CTCAGCTCCGCACCCATTGTGCCCTCTTCGAGCTCGCGTCGCGCTCGCTCGGCGGCGCGCTCCACGACGATCGCCTCGATCTCGGCCTGGAGACGGTCGCGACGCCGCTGCTGCAACTCTCCGTTCGAGGCGATCATCTCGTGGTGGCTCTCGACGGCGTCGAGCAGATCGTCGACGCCATCGCCGCTCGTCCCGGTTGTGAGGATGACCGGCGGCCTCCAGGCGCTCGTCCCCCTCACATGACGGGTGAGGTCGCGCAGCTCCCGGGCGACCTTGGAAGCACCGGGGATGTCGGCCTTGTTGACGACGAAGACGTCGGCGATCTCGAGGATTCCCGCCTTGATCATCTGGACGCCATCCCCGAGGTTCGGTGTCAGCACGACGACGGTCGTGTCTGCCACAGCGGCCACCTCGAGCTCTGACTGGCCGACTCCGACGGTCTCCAGGATCACTTCGTCGAAGCCGAACGCCCCCAGCAGCCGGATCGCCTCCCGCGTGGCGAGAGAGAGGCCGCCCAGGTGGCCCCGCGCCCCCATGCTGCGAATGAACACCTGGGGGTCTTCGGCGTGGCGCTGCATCCGGATCCGGTCGCCGAGGATCGCACCGCCGGTGAAGGGGGAGGTGGGATCGACGGCGAGGACGCCGATGGTCTTTTCCTTTTTCCGGAAAGAGGCGATCAGGGCGTCGACGAGGGTGCTCTTCCCCGCGCCGGGTGCGCCGGTGATCCCGACGACATGGGCGCGGCCGGTGTGGGGAAAGATCCGCTTGATTGCGGTTTTTGCCTCGGGGAGGTCGTCCTCCAGGTTCCGGATCAGGCGGGAGGCGGTCCGGACGTCGCCCGCGCGGATCTTGCGGAGTTGTTCCATCTCTTCGCGTTTCTGTGTCATGCGTCTACTATGCCGGTGAAATAGGGGGACGGAGCCCCTATTTCCACAAGAAAAAACAGGGGCTCCGTCCCCCTTCTGAGTAACTTCAAAAAAGTTATTAACCGATAAAGCGCCCCTTGGGGCGTGGGTCGCTATTTCCTATTCCCGCTGTTGGATATTCGTCCGGACCCACGAGACAATCGCGTCGAGTGGGGCGCCGGGGGTGAATATCGCCTTGATGCCAGCGTCATAGAGCATCTGAAAGTCCTGGTCGGGGATGATCCCGCCGCCGATCACGGTGATGTCCGCCGCCCCATTCTCCTTCAGGAGCTCGACCACTCGGGGGAAGAGATAGCGGTGGGCGCCGGAGAGGCAGCTCAGTCCCACCAGGTCCACGTCCTCCTGAATCGCCGCCGCGGCGATCTGTTCCGGGGTCTGGTGGCAGCCCGTGTAGATTACCTCGAAGCCCGCGTCGCGGAAGCAGCGGGCAAGTATCCGCGCGCCGCGGTCGTGGCCGTCGAGGCCCGGTTTCGCCACCAGGATCCGTATCTTTCTCTCCGCCATATCGTTCCTTCCGAAATTGGGGACGGGTACATATTNNAATATGTACCCGTCCCCAATTTCCTAATACAGGCCGGGGTCGCGGTATTCGCCGAAGACCTCCCGGTAGACGTCGCAGATCTCCTGCACCGTGGCCAGGTCCTTCACCGCCGCAATGCAGAAGGGCATGACGTTCTTCCCTGTTTTGCAACCGCTTTTCAACTCGCCGAGGTCCCGCTTCACGGCGCGGAAGTCGCGCCTGCGCTTCACGGCGGTCAGGCGGGCGATCTGCTCCTCCTCGACCTGCTCGTCGATGTCCTGGACGGGGATCTCCTGCTTTCCGGCGGTGGCATATTTGTTGATACCAACCATGACCTTCTCCCCCGCGTCGATCTGCTGCTGGAAACGGTAGGCGGCGTCGGCGATCTCCAATTGGGGGAACCCCTTTTCGATGGCCGCGATCATCCCGCCCATAGCGTCAATCTTCTCGATGTACACCCAGGCCTCCTCCTCCATCTTGTTCGTCAGGGACTCCACAAAATAGGAGCCGGCCAACGGGTCGATCGTGTTTGTGACGCCCGTCTCCTCGGCAAGGATCTGCTGGGTGCGCAGCGCGATCTCGACCGCGTGGTCGGAGGGGAGGCAGAGGACCTCGTCGAGGGAGTTCGTGTGGAGGGACTGCGTCCCGCCGAGGACGGCGGCGAGCGCCTCGACGGCCGTCCGGACGACGTTGTTGTAAGGTTGCTGGGCGGTCAGCGAGCAGCCGGCCGTCTGGGTGTGGAAGCGCATCCACCAGGAGCGGGGATTCTTCGCATGGAACCGGTCGCGCATTACCCGCGCCCAGATCCGCCTCGCCGCGCGCATCTTGCAGATCTCCTCGAAAAAGTCGATGTGGGCGTTGAAGAAGAAGGAGAGCCGCGGGGCGAATTCATCCACGTCGAGCCCCTTGCGGCGGATGACGTCCTCGACGTACTCGATCCCGTCGCGCAGCGTGAAGGCCAGCTCCTGGACCGCCGTCGAACCCGCCTCCCGGATGTGGTAGCCGCTGATGCTGATGGTGTTCCAATTCGGGACGTGCTTCGTGCCGAACTCGACCGTATCGCTGATCAGTCGGACCGACGGCTCCGGCGGGCACATGAAGGTCTTCTGGGCGATGAACTCCTTGAGCATGTCGTTCTGGATCGTCCCGCCGATCTTCGAAATCGGCACGCCCTTGGTCTCCGCCGCCGCGCAGTACATCGCCCAGAGGGCGGTCGCGGGGGGGTTGATCGTCATGGAGGTCGTCACCTTATCCATCGGGATCCCCTCCATCAGGGTCCGAAAATCATCGAGGGTGTCGATCGCGACGCCGCAGCGGCCGCACTCGCCGCGCGCCTTCGGGGAATCGCTGTCGTAGCCCATGAGTGTCGGGAAGTCGAAGGCGGTGCTGAGGCCCGCATTGCCTTCTTTGAGGAGCATGCGCCAGCGGGTGTTGGTATCCTTCGCGCTTCCCATCCCGGAGAACATCCGGAAGGTCCAGCAGCGGCCGCGGTAGCCGGTCGCTTGGTTGCCGCGGAGGAAGGGAAACTCGCCGGGCACGCCGATATCGTGGCCATAATCCGTTTTCGCAATGTCTTCAGGGGTATAGAGCCGTTTGATTTCAAGATCGGAAACGGTGGACCAGCGGGCCTTCAGATCGGGGATCTGCTTGGCCGCTCGCCGGACCTCGTCTTCCCACTTTCCGGTGAGCTTAGCCGATCGCTTCAACGTATCATCTGAGAAATACGAATTCACCGTTCCCACCTTCCCTGCAGGATGTGTCCCAAGTTCAGCGACCGACCGGAATTTTGCACGATGAGGCCGGATCGCCGGGCGGCGCGATGCAGCGGTGGTATTCCTATCTCAGTGCCGCGCCACTTGTCAAGAAATATCCCCATTTCCGCCTGAAGCGCCGGGCGAGTCGTAAATTAAAAAACTGTCTTGACAACACTGCTGTCCAAATTAGCCAGCGTTTATAGAATCGCCGGTTGAAATTATTGTTCTTTTGGACGGATTTCTGTTTTTTCCTGGATCAGGTTTCAATTTTCTTGCCATGATGCTGTCCCAATTACTTGAAAGCGAGATTCGTTTGTTCCTGTAGATAAGGAGTCGGTGGTGTTTCAAAAGGTTCATTTAGCCAAGTCCATAGGTCGCGATATGTAAAGAGATTCATTCGCAAGAGGGCCACGAGGTTGGACAGAGACCAAGGGAAGGAGGCCTTGAGCTGGAGATACCGGAGGATGAGCATGGCGATCTATCGTGATGTTCTTGTTGCCTCCTTCCTGATCAACGTTTTTGGTCTGGCCAGTCCATTTTTTGTTCTCATCGTCTATGACCGGGTCATTCCCAACAATGCCGTGGAAACCCTTTGGGTCCTCTCCATCGGCATTATGGTTATCTATCTGTTTACCGTGGCAATGCGCGGATTGCGCGGTTATTTTGTGGATGAGGCAGGGAAGAGGGCCGACCTGAAAATGTCTGCGATGCTTCTCCAGAAAGTTCTGGGCCTGAGGCTGGAGGTCCGTCCTCAATCCATCGGCTCTTTTTCCAAGAACTTGCAGGAATTCGAGGGCATCCGCGATTTTGTCACCTCATTTTCCATTACCTCTCTGATCGATCTCCCCTTCATGGCATTGGGCCTGTTGGTGGTCTGGTATATCGGGGACAACATCGTCTATATATTCATTGTCGCTATCGCATTGATGTTTCTCTATGCCGTCCTGATCCAGTTTCCCCTGCAAAAAGCGGTTGGAAATACATTCAAGGCCTCCGCTCAGAAAAATTCCATTTTGATTGAAGGATTATCGGGCCTTGAGACCATCAAGATGCTCGGCGCGGAGAGCCAGGTCCAGCGTGCGTGGGAAGAATCGGTTGGCTACATCGCAAAATGGAGTTCCGTGTCGAGATTGCTCTCATCCTCTGTCAATCACTTTGCTTTTTTTGTACAAAGTGCGGTGGTGGTGGCCGCCGTCATCGCCGGCGTCTATATGATTTCAGAAGGCAAACTCACGCAGGGCGGTCTAATTGCCCTGGTCATCCTGTCGCGGCAGGTTATCGCACCCATGGGACAGGTCGTCAGTCTTGCCACCCGTTTCCAACGCGCCAGGGAAGCACTTAAAACACTGAATGACATCATGGATCTTCCCGTGGAGAGGCCTCCCGGCAAGTCGTTTTTACACAGAACCCGATTTCAGGGCGCCATCGGGGTGAAGAATCTCACTTTTTCCTATCCGGGGCAGACCATAAAAGTCCTGAACAATATCACCCTGGAAATTTCCGCCGGTGAAAAGGTCGGCATCATCGGTCCTGTCGGTTCAGGGAAGACCACGCTGGGCAAACTGCTCCTGGGATTATATGAGCCGATCAGCGGAATGGTCACGATGGATGGAACCGATATCCGGCAGATTGATCCTGCGGAATTGCGTAATTTTATAGGCCATGTTCCCCAGGATCTCATACTCTTTCGCGGGACCGTCCGCGACAATATCACCATGGGCACCCACGATGTGGATGACAGCTCCATTATGCGCGCGGCGGAGCTTGCCGGCGTCGATGAATTTGTCAAGAAGCATTCCCTTGGTTTTGACATGGAAGTCGGAGAATTGGGCAGGGGCCTCTCCGGGGGACAAAGGCAATGCGTCGTCCTGGCAAGGGCCATGCTGCTCGATCCACCCGTGGTTGTCTTAGACGAACCTACGAGCAACATGGATAACCGAACGGAAATCCGTTTGAAAGACAATTTATCCAAAGTCATCAAAGAGAAAACCCTGATATTGATCACGCACCGGGCCTCACTGCTGGAAATGGTTGATCGTCTTGTCGTCATTGATAACGGTGTAATCGTTGCGGATGGATCCAAGGCTTCTGTTCTGGAGGCGCTGAAAAAGGGTCGAGTTAACGTGTAGGCAGGAGAAGACCATTGTCTGAGTCTGAGAAAAAACCGAAATCAAACGAGTTGTTCTACCGTATGCCGTCTGAGGATATCGACCTTGTCACGGATATCCGGTCGTCCCTCATGGCCCAGTCTCCCAGAGGGGGCAGGGCGATTCTATGGGCAGTTCTGATTCTATCCGCCATGGGCATTTACTGGGCCTCTGTTTCGGAGGTCGAGCAGGTGACCCGGGGACAGGGCAAGGTTATTCCGGCAAGCCAGATCCAGGTTGTCCAGAATCTGGAGGGGGGGATTCTTTCGGAGATCCTGGTTAAAGTGGGCGATACGGTGAAAAAGGACCAATTGCTGCTGAAGATCGATCAGACCCGGTTTTCTTCATCGGTTCAGCAGAATCGGTCTAAATACCTTTCCAACAAGGCCAAGGCGGCCCGCCTGCAGGCGGAAACGAGCGGCATGCCCTTTAGAGTTCCCGCTGAGGTGATGGCGGAAAAACCGGAGATCGGCATCCGCGAACAGGAGCTCTATGAATCCAGGAAAACGGAGCTTCGCTCCAGTCTGGAAATCAAACAGGAGCAATACAATCAACGCAATAATGAATTGAAAGAGCTTAACACCAAACTTGCGGAGCTGAGCAAGACCTATCTTCTTTTTCAAAAAGAGCTGAAGTTGACCAAACCGCTTGTGGCCCAGGGCGCCGTTTCGGAGATGGATGTCCTCCGTCTTGAACGTGAGGCAAGCACGATGCAGGGAGACATAGAACAGACAAAACAGGCGATTCCCAAGGCGCAGTCCAAGATCGAGGAGAGCCAGATGGCTTTGAAAGAGTTGCGGCTTGCCTTCATCAACAAGGCCAAGGCGGAATTGAACGAGGTTTCGGCGCAGCTCGGGGAGGACTCCGCCACATCCATTGCCCTGAAAGACCGGCTTGATCGAACCTTTGTGAAATCCCCTGTCAACGGTACGATCAATCGTCTGCTGATTAATACGGTCGGCGGCGTCATCCAACCCGGTATGAACCTCGTCGAGATCGTTCCGCTGGAAGGAACGCTGCTGGTCGAGGCCATGATCAAGCCTGCCGACATCGCTTTCCTGAGTCCGCACCAGGATGCCATGGTGAAGTTCACCGCCTATGATTTCACGATCTTTGGCGGTCTGGCGGCGAAACTGGAACAGATTAGCGCGGATAGCATTACGGATGAAAAGGGCAACAGCTTTTATCTCGTCAGACTGCGGACCGACAAGAGCTATCTCGGCCCCAAAACCAATCCTTTGCCCATTATTCCGGGTATGGTCGCATCCGTCGACATCCTGACGGGCAAGAAAACGGTACTGTCCTACCTTTTGAAACCTGTCCTCCGAGCAAAGTATATGGCATTAAGAGAACCGAGGTGATCCCATGGCGATCCTGTTAAGCAGCGCAAACAAGTCCGTGATCACGAGGTGGGAAAGTCTGCTTAGCGGTCAATACCCGCTGGAACAGACGACATTGTTGAGGGAATTGAAGAGCCGATGTACGGAAAAGAGGTTTGACCTGATCCTCCTGCATCGCCCCCTTGTTGACATGGACGCGTTCTCTGAGCTCCGCCGGGCGGTCCCCCTGAGCAAATTTTTTCTCCTCTCCGATCAGCCGAACGAGGAGGAGGGGCTGGCTTTCTTGAAACTGGGGATTGTGGGATATGGGAATACCTATATCTCTCAGGTACGGCTCGTCGAGGCGGTGCGTGTCATTTCAGGCGGCGCCGTCTGGCTGGGGCAGAAGGTCATACAGCGGTTGATTCTGGAATCCTATTCCAAGGCAAAGGAAAAGGTCGCGCCGGGATCCGGGCAAAGATTGGCCGGTTTGACCCCTGCGGAGCATAAGGTTGCCGAACTGGTGGCCCAGGGCCAGTCCAACCTTGAAATTGCGTTCAATCTCAAGATCACCGAACGAACGGTCAAGGCCCACCTCACCTCCATCTATGAAAAGACGAAAACCGGCAGCCGACTGAGCCTGGCCCTGCTGATCAACCGGGGGTGAAAAGTAAAATATAATCCTTCCGCCGCCTATTTTTTCTTGCCCTGCATTGCAAAATGGTCTTAACTATTTTTCAGTGGAGGTAATTGCTTGACAGTCCAAAGTTTTATTT
>PLLC01000090.1 GCA_003141195.1 Syntrophaceae bacterium | reverse complement strand
CCGCGCCGGGCATGGAGGTTAGTTAAGTTATAACAGCAAATAGCCTGCCAATAGCCGAAGGGAAATCAGAATTTTCGTTTAATCATTTAATAACTGGTCGTTAGATTAATGGGAGGGAACAGCAGAAAAGTATGAAATAATTCGTTTGACCTCACTATTTGGCGGAACCTCAACATATTGAGGGATACGTTAAGGTGATCGTCATTCATTTCCGATTGAAAGGATGGATGCCCGTTAAAATTGTCGGATACTTTGTTACAGGAAGACACAAATACCCCCGATCATCGGAGCAAGCAACCCTGAATAATGCCACATTTCATCCCGTTATCAATATGTTGCTTCGGCAATCCAAACTCAACCTTTGTATTTGAAGCTTGGAACATTTTGTTGTTGATGCTTTTTATCGTGTACAGGAAGTATGCATCAACCGGATGAACCCATATTTTTCATGGTTCCAGCGAAAGGGCTTCATGGTGACAGCCTGACATAATGTGTGCCTGTTGTCATCAGTATTTGTTTAGCGGCTCTTAAGCCATGACTTTAAGAAGGATTATTCTGTTGATAAAATCTCCTTGACATACAAGACTCCCTCTCTTATCCTCGCCTCACATAAAATATAATTCTTATCAGTCAGTTATCAATTCAGTATCGGTTTGGTTCAGTTGTGGGGGAAGGCACAGGTACTTTCCCGTTCACTGCCGCCCCCATGTGGACGACAGCAAATTCTGATTGAGGAGGAGTGGAGAAAATGCGACTCAACACTACGAAACGCCTTCTGAAAGCGGGAAAACCTGCCATCGGAACCTGGCTGAACCTTCCCTGCGTCAATTCGGCGGAGGTGATGGCCCACGCCGGATGGGACTGGGTAACCGTGGACGCCGAGCATGGTCCCATGACGATCGAGATGATGAACAACATGTTCACGGCCATCGGAACCACCCAGGCTATGCCCATGTGCAGGATCCCGGAAAACGATCCCGTCTGGATCAAGCAGATCCTGGACGCCGGAGCCATGGGCATCGTGGTCCCGATGGTGTGCTCCGCCGAAGAGGCGGAGAACGCCGTGAAGTACGCCAAGTACGCTCCGGAGGGCATCCGCAGCGCCGGCGGCGGTCGGTGGCGCTTCTGGGCCGGTGACGACTATCCCATGCATGCCAACGACGAGATCCTCGTGGTGGTCATGATCGAGCACATCGAGGCCGTCCAGAAGGTCGAAGAGATCCTCTCGGTGCCGGGTGTGGATGCCTGTTTCATCGGCCCCAACGACCTGGCCTGGTCCATGGGACTGGGCAAAGGGCTGGGCGCCAGGGACCCCTCCCACGGCGAGGCGATCAACAAGGTTCTGGCGGGAGCCAAGAAGGTAGGCGTGCCCGCAGGCATCCACTGCCGGAGCGTTGAAGAAGTGTGGCAGAGGGCGGAGCAGGGATTCCAGTTCCTGGCCTGCACCAGCGATCTGAACTTTATGTTTGGCGCTGCCACCCAAGGCGTCAAACAGATCAGGGAGAAGATAGGCAGGCCCAATATAGGCGAGTAATACCCCGCTCCGGGGTGCTCCGTCGGGCGCCACCCCTTCGCTGCCGACATGAAAACGAATCGAGGAAAGTTTTATGAAAAAGGCCTTGGAAGGAATCCGGGAGATTCTGGGTTATACCCCGGAACGGATCGAAGTCCTGAAGGTCGAAGGCGTTATCAACGCAACCGTTTAGGCAACGGCTGCCCGATACCGTCACCCTTCGACGGGCCCGGTCTGAAGGAATCCGCCCTTCTTTTCCCGCGAACGGGCCTGATCTCGGGCTGTGAACCACCCATCCTCTGAAATGCCGGGCAGCGGTTCCTGTTTCAGGCCGCGGCGGTCGACCCTGTTTTGGACCACAATTTTTGCCGTTGTCACTTTTTTTATTGACAAATCCCGCGACTCGTATTAGGGTTTTTCGAACATAGAGAACCAAAGGGGATTTGAACGTGACCAGAAGAGACATCAACCGCCGGATCATCGCCATCGGGGGCATAATTATCGGGCCTGCATACAGGGGCCTGAGCGGGGGATAGTGTTTCAATAAAACAGAGTCAAAGCGACAAAATCCGTTATCAGGTTCGACCGATAGCGGATTTTTTATTTTGGAAAAGGAGAAAGTTATGAAATCACCGGATGTTATCATCTACGACACGACCCTGAGGGACGGCGCGCAGGGGGAGCAGATCAACTTTTCCGCCGAGGAGAAGCTGCGGATCGCCCATCGCCTGGACGACATGGGATTCCACTACATCGAGGGGGGATGGCCCGGCTCCAATCCCAAGGACGTCCGCTTCTTCGAGATGGCGAAGGGGCAGCCCCTCAGGCACGCCCGCCTGACCGCCTTCGGGAGTACACAAAAGCCGGGCGTCCGGCCGGAGAACTGCCGGAATCTTCGGGCTCTGCTCAAGGCCGGGACGCCGGCGGTCGCGATCTTTGGAAAGAGCTGGGACCTCCACGTCACGGAGATCCTCGGCATCCCCTTGGAGGAAAACCTGGAGATGATCCGCGATTCCATCGCTTTTCTCAAGGTCCGGGGAAAAGAAGTGATCTTCGATGCGGAACATTTCTTCGACGGATACCGGCGCAATCCCGCCTATGCCCTTTCCACACTGAAGGCCGCCCTCAACGCCGGCGCGGACCGGATCGTCCTGTGCGACACGAACGGCGGCGCCATGCCCCATGACCTGACCGCGGCCGTCCGGAAGGCCGCCGCCATCATCCCAGCGGAACAGCTCGGAATCCATGCCCACAACGACTGCGGTCTCGCCGTGGCCAACACCATCGCGGCCGTCCAGGCGGGGGTGGTCATGGTCCAGGGGACGGTGAACGGCTACGGGGAGAGGTGCGGCAACGCCGACCTGACCTCCGTCATCGGAAACCTCCAGCTCAAGATGGGCCGAAAGTGCCTCCCGGAGACGTCCCTGCGGCAGCTCACAAATCTCTCCTACTACGTCAGCGAGGTCGCCAACGTCCGCCCCCTACCCTTCCGGCCCTTCGTCGGGCGGAGCGCCTTCGCCCACAAGGGAGGCATTCATGTGAACGCCGTCGCCAAGAACCCCCAGGCCTACGAACACATCCGGCCGGAGCAAGTGGGCAACCACCAGCGGGTGCTGGTCTCCGAACTGGCCGGGAAGAGCAACATCGCCTTCAAGGCGAAGGAGCTCGGCATCGATCTCGGGGATCATGACGCCGTGAGCCGGAAGATCGTCCGGGAGATCAAGCGTCTGGAGAATCAGGGATTTCAGTTCGACGCGGCGGAAGGATCGCTGTCGCTCCTCATGAAGAAAATCACCGGCGTCTTCAAGGAGCCTTTCACGCTCCAGTGCTTCACTGTGACGAACGGGAAAACCCGGAACAACCCCTCCCTCTGCCAGGCGACGATCAAGATCTCGGTCGGCGACGAGGAGGAGCTGACCGCGGCGGAGGGAAACGGCCCGGTCAACGCCCTCGATCACGCCCTGAGGAAGGCCCTGACGAAGTTCTACCCCCAGATCAGCGAGATGCACCTGGTCGACTTCAAGGTGAGGATCGTGGAGGGAAGCGAGGGGACGGCGGCGCGGGTCAAGGTGCTTTTCGACACCCGGGACGGAGAGGAGATGTGGAGCACCATCGGCGTCTCCGAAAACATCATTGAGGCAAGCTGGCAGGCCCTGGTGGACAGCATCCAGTACAAGCTGAGCAAGGACAACTTGAACAAGAACGACCTCGATTGAACGCCGGAACTCTTTCATGTCCGGTGAATCTGCTGGACGGGCCGGCGGAGACTGTGATAGAATTCCAGTCGGCCGGTCTGGGACACACCGCCCTGCAGGACCGCCTTCTAAGGGAGCGATGAAAATGGTTCAGCCGAAGGGTTCCGCCCTCGTCATCCTGATCGTCGACGACGAGGCCAACATCCGCAAGACGCTGTCCGTCTGCCTGGAGACGGAAGGGCACCGGGTGACGGCGGTGGGCAATCCCGAGGACGCCCTGGCCGAGGCCTCCCGCCGCTCCTTCGACGTCGCCTTCGTCGATCTGCGCCTGGGCGTCGCCAGCGGGCTCGACCTGATCCCCTCCCTGCTGAACACCTCTCCCTGGCTTCGGATCATCGTCATCACGGCCTACGCCTCGATCGACACCGCCGTCGAGGCGATCAAGCGGGGGGCAACCGACTACATCCCGAAGCCCTTCACCCCCGCCCAGATCAAACTCGCCGTACAGAAGCTCTTCGAGATGCGCTCGCTGGAACAGAAGGTGGCCTCCCTGCGGGAGGACCTGGGGCGGTCGCACCTCGAGGCAGACTTTTCCAGCGACAACCCCGCCGTAAGGCGCGCCGTCAGCCTGGCCCGCGAGACGGCTCCCTCCGATGCGACCCTTCTGCTGCGGGGAGAGAGCGGCACGGGCAAGGGCGTCCTGGCCCGGGCCATCCACGGCTGGAGCGCGCGAGCGAACCGGCCCTTCAGCGTCCTGTCCTGCCCCTCCCTGTCGCCGGAACTTCTGGAAAGCGAGCTGTTCGGCCACGCCAAGGGGGCCTTTACCGGCGCCATCCGCGACAATCCCGGCCGCATCAACGCCTGTGAAGGCGGGACCCTTCTGTTGGACGAGATCGGCGACCTCCCCCTCTCCCTCCAGCCGAAGCTCCTCAGGTTCGTCCAGGACAAGGAGTACGAGCGCCTCGGCGACTACGTGACACGCCGGGCCGACGTGAGGATCATTGCGGCGACGAACGTCGACCTGGAAAAGGCCCTTAGGGAGGGGCGTTTCCGGGAGGATCTCTACTACCGGCTCAACGT
>PLLC01000009.1 GCA_003141195.1 Syntrophaceae bacterium | reverse complement strand
ATGTTACGTATAGGTAGGTGAACGAGAGAGAAGTACACAAGAACCGGATGAATCTTTTTTCCTTTTCATTTTTACCACCTCGCCAAATATTGAACACTGGATAATCAGAGGAGAAGCTGATAAGATGCCGCCATGAAGAAAGACGACTTCCGGGGAAACACGGTCGTGCTGACCGCGAAGGCGGTGGCCCACTATTGGGAGACACGGGCCGCGCAGCGCCGAAGGCAGGAAGAAAACTGACGGCCTTTGTGTAAAGGGATGCCAGCAAACATTCACAGACTGATCCACGGATATGCGAGGAACCTGGCGTTTTTGGATGATGAGTCCGTCCATCTCGTCGTCACGTCGCCCCCCTATTGGAACCTCAAGCGCTACAACGAGAATCCTGATCAACTCTGGCACGTTCAGGATTACGAGGCATTCCTAAATGAGTTGGAGAAGGTCTGGCGACAGGCGTTCCGAATTCTCGTTCCCGGCGGCCGCTTGGTCTGCGTCGTGGGGGATGTTTGCGTGGCGCGGCGCGATTTCGGCCGGCATCTCGTCTTTACTCTGCACGCGGACATCTGCGTCATCTGCCGCCGACTCGGCTTTGACAATCTGAACCCCATCATCTGGCACAAGATTTCAAACGCCTCCTACGAAGTATCGAACGGCTCGAAGTTCCTCGGCAAACCTTATGAACCCAATGCGATCATCAAGAATGACATGGAATTCATCCTGATGCAGAGAAAACCGGGAGGATACCGGAAGCCGACCGACGCCCAGCGCGAAGCAAGCCGAATTTCCAAAGAGGAGTTCAACCGCTGGTTCCAACAGATCTGGAACATCACGGGCGCCTCCACCAGACATCATCCGGCGCCGTTCCCGCTGGAATTGGCGACGCGTCTGGTAAGGATGTTCTCTTTCAGCGGCGACACTGTCCTTGATCCCTTCTGCGGTTCCGGCACGACGATGGTCGCGGCCGTCCGCACGGGACGCAACAGCATCGGGATCGAGATCGACCCCGAATACTGCCGGATGGCCGCACGCTACCTGAAAGCCGAAAACACGGACCTGTTTGCGAGCGCGGAGTTGAGATTTGAAAGGATATCCGCCGGACGCGCCTGCGCCGTCATGGAAGAACCAGCCCTCTACGAAATCCGACCGGCAAAAAAGAGATTGGAATAGAAGAGGAAACGCGGCAAGAAGGAGTTAGACACCGCAGACCGGGCGAGCGCCCCGCCCGCAAACCGCTCGCCGTTCGGAACGGTCGTCAGAGGCATAAAAAAAGGGAGTGGAAGTCGTGTCAGCGCTTCCCCTCCCTCTCTTCTATGATAACATGATACTGCTAAAGACCGATCACCTTGAGCAGCGGATTGGCATAGAGCACGACCAGCGCAATGACCAGGGCATAGATCGCCAGGGATTCGATCATGGCGAGCCCCACCATCATGGTGAGCAGGACCTTGCCCTGCGCCTCCGGGTTCCGGCCGACGGCGTTTGTGGCGCCGCTCAGCCCGTGGCCCATACCCACGCCGGTGCCGATCGTCCCCAGGCCCATCGCCAGCCCGACGGCAATCAGGCTGCACCCGACCACAATGGCCTTCGTATAATCGACGGACGAACCGGGCGCCGCCGCCTCAGCGGCCGCCGCCAGCGACGCCGAAAACAGAACCGAAAAGATTACGAGAACACCCTCTGCAAAGGTCTTTTTCATCTTTATCCCTCCTCCGTTTTTTATGTACCAGTTTACGAGCTGTATGAATTCACCTCCTTTCTTCATGATTATCCACGCCTTTCGGGAAAAGGCCTTCTTCTTCACCCTTCCGGGATGATTGCCGATCGGAGAACACCCCATTTTTTATGATGGTTTCTGTAACGGCAAGGGAGGGGCTTGTCAAGAAATATTTGGTATCGCCCGGAAGGTATGTGATATAGGATACGCGATCAAACTTCAGGGGAGTCAAGGCGCCAATGACGAAGCAAGGGGTTCGAAAATCCGTCGGAACCTCCGTGTTGAGTCCGCAGGAGGCCGATGTTGCCCGGCTGATCCAGGGGGATATCCCTCTCACCGGACGCCCTTTTCAGCGGATTGCGGAAACCACCGGTCTGACCGAACGAGAGGTCCTGTCGCTCGCCGGCGGACTCCGGGAACGGGGGATCATCCGGAAATTCGCCGCCATCGTCCGCCACCAGAAGGTCGGTTACACTCACAACGTCATGGTCCTCTGGGCCGTCCCCCCCGCGCACGCCGAAGCCGCGGGGAAAGCGCTCTCCTCCTTTGAGGAGGTCACCCATTGTTACGAGCGGACGCCCCCGTTCGCCGGCCGTTACAATCTCTTCACGATGGCCCATTTTCGGAACGAAGCCGATGAGGTCCTGCTCCGGGAAATGGCCGCGGCCGCGGGCGTCGCCGATTTCAGGGTCCTGAGGAGCCTGGAGGAATTCAAGAAAAACAGCATGGAGTATTTCTGACATGGATTCGCAGAATCTGTTCGCACAGGCGCAGAAGGTCATTCCGGGAGGGGTTAACAGCCCCGTCCGCGCCTTCCGGGCCGTCGGCGGGACCCCCATTTTCATCCGCGAGGCGACCGGGGCCAGGGTCGTGGATACGGACGGGAATGAGTATATCGATTATGTCGCCTCCTGGGGTCCCATGATCCTCGGCCACAGCCATCCGGAGGTCGTCGCGGCCATCCGGGACGCAGCCGGCCGGGGGACGAGCTACGGGGCGCCGACCGCGTTGGAGATCGGCATGGCCGAGCGGCTTGTCTCCGCCTTTCCGTCCATCGAGATGGTCCGGATGATGAGCTCGGGAACCGAGGCGACGATGACCGCCATCCGCCTCGCCCGCGGCTGGACGGGCAGGGAAAAGATCGTCAAGTTCACGGGCTGCTATCACGGCCATGCCGATTCGCTCCTGGTGAAGGCGGGTTCCGGCGTCGCCACGCTCGGGATCCCCGGAAGCCCCGGCGTCCCTCGGGCGCTCGCCGAGCTGACGATCCCGCTGCCTTTTAATGACGCCGAGCAGGTCCGCAGCGCCGTGGCCCGCCACGGCGAAGAGATCGCCTGCATCATCGTTGAACCGGTGGCCGGAAACATGGGGGTCGTGCCGCCCCGGCCCGGATTCCTGGAAACCCTGCGCGAGGTGACACGCGCGAGCGGCGCCCTTCTCATCTTCGACGAGGTGATCACCGGTTTCCGTCTCGCCTACGGCGGCTGGCAGACCCTGACCGGCATCGTCCCCGATCTCACCTGTCTGGGCAAGATCATCGGGGGAGGCCTCCCCGTCGGCGCCCTCGGCGGCCGGCGGGAGATCATGGAGCACCTCGCGCCCACCGGACCCGTTTACCAGGCGGGCACCCTCTCGGGAAATCCCCTCGCCATGTCCGCCGGGATCACGACACTGGACATCCTCCGGGGAAAGTCCTATCGGGACATTGAACGGAGGGCCGCGGACCTCTGCGCCGGTTTCCTGGACCGTTTCCGGAAAAAAGGTCTTTCCGTCCGGATCAACCGTGTCGGGTCCATGTTCACCCTCTTCTTCACGGCGGATGAGGTGGTGGACTTTGATTCCGCCTCGCGGAGTGATACGGCCATGTTTGCCAGCTTCTTCCGGGGAATGCTGGCGGCGGGGATCAACCTCGCCCCCGCCCAGTTCGAGGCGGACTTCGTCTCTTTCGCCCACACGGACGAGGAGATCGCCCGGACCGTCGATGCCTGCGCCAAGGCCCTGAAAACGCTGTAGGGGCAGGGGGACAGATTTGAAATCTGTCCCCCACAGTTTGGGGAATGGTTGTAGAGTCGGCGCCGCAATGCCGGCAGTGAGAAATTCATCCGAAAATGATAGCAAAATCCATGCGGAGAAAACGATGCGAAAGATCCTGGTAACCGGCGCGGCGGGTTTCATCGGCTTTCACCTCTCGCGGCGGCTCCTCGCCGAGGGGGACGCCGTCGTCGGTCTGGACAACCTGAATTCCTACTATGACGTAACGCTGAAGCAGGCGCGCCTGAGGATTCTGCAGGGGGCCGAAAAGGAGACAGATTTAAAATCTGTCCCCTTTTCGGCCCCCTTTTCGTTCGTCCGGGCGGATCTCGCCGACCGGGAGGCGATGGAAAGGCTGTTCGGGGAAAATCGGTTCGACACCGTCGTGAACCTCGCGGCCCAGGCGGGCGTCCGCTATTCGCTCGAAAACCCGCGCGCCTACATGGACAGCAACCTCGTCGGTTTTCTGAACATCCTCGAGGGGTGCCGTGGGCAGGGGGTGGGACATCTCGTGTTCGCCTCCTCCAGTTCGGTCTACGGGGCCAACACCCGGATGCCCTTTTCGGTCCGCGACAACGTGGACCACCCGCTCAGCCTCTACGCAGCCACGAAGAAGGCGAACGAACTGATGGCCCACGCCTACGCCTCCCTTTACGGGCTCCCCTGTACGGGGCTCCGCTTCTTCACCGTCTACGGGCCCTGGGGAAGGCCGGACATGGCCCTCTTCCTCTTCACCCGGGCGATCCTGGAGAACCGCCCGATCGACGTCTTCAACGAGGGGCGGATGGAGCGGGACTTCACCTACATCGACGACATCGTCGAGGGGCTCGTCCGCGTTCTGGAGCGGGTCCCCGCGCCAAACCCCGACTGGCAGGGAGATTTCCCCGATCCCTCCTCCAGCTTCGCCCCGTACCGGCTCTACAACATCGGGAACAACCGGCCCGTGGCCCTGATGGAGTTTATCGAGATCCTGGAGGGACAGCTCGCTCGGAAGGCCATCCGGAATTTTCTCCCCATGCAGGCGGGGGATGTGCAGGCCACCTGCGCCGACGTGGACGACCTCATGGCCGCCGTCGGTTTCAGGCCCGCGACGCCGATTACGGAAGGGATCCGGCGCTTCGTCGCCTGGTACCGCGACTATTATACATAGAGACCTTTGGAAATCGGATCCCGGAAGCGCGCATTGGAGATTTTTCGGGGCACTCTGCCCTCGCAGCGTAGCGCCCGCAAAGACGACTGTTTGAGCGCGAAGCGCGAGTTTCGTCTTTGCAGCGAAGCGAGGAGGTGCAGGATCGAAAAATGTCCAGCGCGCGGAGGGATCACGATTTCCAATAATTCTATAGGAAATAGTC
>PLLC01000021.1:13342-13513 GCA_003141195.1 Syntrophaceae bacterium | reverse complement strand
ATTGGTACTTTTGCAATTACCTCGTTACTGTTGTTTTTGAACTCTTTTACTCCGAAGACCTCATGCCTTTCGGAGTCCTGGTTGTGGGTGTATCATGCAACCGCAGCCGGGGGCCCAAGGACACACCGGTGCATGATACGCCGCTCTTACTACTTCCCAAAAACCTTCTTG
>PLLC01000021.1:0-13304 GCA_003141195.1 Syntrophaceae bacterium | reverse complement strand
CGCTCCTTGTGATTTCATCCGCTTTATCGACGGCCTTTTGAGAATTAACGAAGCCGCTCAGTTGGACCGTGCCCTTGAAGGTTTCAACGCTGATCTGAAATGACTTTAAAAAATCATCTTCTGCCAGCAGAGATTTTACCTTGGTCGTGATGACGGAATCGTCAACGTATCCACCAGTACTTTCATGTGTGCGTGTCGCTGCACAGGCGGCTAAGGTGGCGATCAGCATAAGAAGCACTAAAAATGGGATAACGATATTTCTCTTTTTCATAGCGGTTACTCCTCTCTGTAAGTTTGTGGTGAAATGATTGGTTGCGAGACCTTTTCTCCTGACAGTATAGCAAGCTGTGGCAAAATCTTTCTGGACCTGCTGACCACCCTCCTCTCCAAACACCTACACCTTCTCCGGCAAGGGTCCAAATCGCTGCAATATTGTTCGTCCCTGAATGACTCTCGGACCACTAACACGATGATGGCAATGACCAGCAGAATATGAATAAAATTACCCATCGTATAGCCACTGAGCAATCCCAGCAGCCACAAAATTGAGAGAATCACACATATGGTCCAAAGCATGTTCGACTAAATCTCCTCCATCCCCGCCGGGTGAAAATCGGTGTGGAACATCCTTTCATAGGGCTCTTTAAGTAGGCTCATCGCCCCCCGGAATACCCTATAATGCTCCGACTTCAGGTGGGTCATAAGGTTCTCCTGAGTATCCCATTCTTCAAGAAGAAAGAGTCGATTTTCATCCTCGATACTCTGGCAGAAGTCGCAGCGCCGGCATCCCTTCTCCATCCTTATGGAACCGGACAGTGAAGTAATCGTCTGTGACAACTCCATGCGCTTCTCAGAAAGCACCTTCATTCGTATGATTACGAGAATCATAAAAATGTAACAGCAAATGGCACGCCAATAGCCGAAGGAAAATCAGAAAGTTTTATTCATCCTTTAATAACAGGAGATTAGGTTAATAGGAGAGAATTGCAGAAAAGTATGAAATGGTTCGTTTTGCCTCAATATTTGGTGGAACCTCAATATATTGAGGGATACGTCGAAGGGAGGTGGACAGCTTATTAACCTGAATCCTTAGTCTCCTGCCGGACTATCCCGAGCTTATGCATCCTCGCTCTTAAGGTGCTCGGGTGGAGGCCCAGGATCGCTGCGGCCCCGTCCTTTCCCTCGATGTGCCATCGGGTTTCAGAAAGGATTTTAAGAATTTGGTTTCGCTCCGTCTCTTCCAATGTCCTCACGGCGGATGAAAGTGGGGGGAATGAAATCTCCAGTTTATCTGCCAACTGCAAAACCGGCCCGGGGCACAAGATCACGGCCCGTTCAACGATGCTTTCCAGCTCCCGGACGTNNGCCACGGGTAATCCTGAAGCGCCTTCAGCGTCTCCTTCTGGATCGACGTGATCTGTTTGCCCAATTTCCTGGAATACCGATCTAGGAAGGATTCGACCATCAGCGGGATGTCTTCTTTCCGCTGCCGTAGTGGTGGGACAGTGATGGGGAAGACGTTGAGCCGATAGTAAAGGTCCTGCCGAAACCGGCCCTTGCGGACCTCTTCCTCAAGGTCTCGATTGGTCGTCGCCACGATCCGTACGTCGACTTTGACGGTTTGAGATGAGCCCAGGCGCTCAAACTCGTTATGCTGAATCACCCGGAGCAGCTTTGCCTGCACCTCCAGCGGTAGCTCCCCGATCTCGTCCAGGCAAAGGGTGGAACCATGGGCGACCTCAAATCGGCCTACCTGCCGGGTATCGGCCCCGGTAAATGCTCCCTTCTCCCGGCCGAATAATTCGCTCTCAATCAAATTGCTCGGCAGGGCAGCACAGTTGACCGTGATTAGCGGCCGTTCCTTGCGAGGACTCATGTCATGGATGGCGAAAGCGATAAGCTCCTTCCCCGTACCAGTCTCACCAAGGATGAGGACCGTTGTGTTCATAGGAGCCACTTGTTCCGCTCGATAGAGAGCATACTTGAGACCATCGCTTTTCCCGAGAATATGCTCAAATCGATGTTTCATTTTGTTCTCGTGACGGAAGTAAATATTCTCGGCCTCCAGTCGGTCTTTCAATGTTTTGATTTCAGAAAGAGCCGTCCGAAGTTCGACAGCTTGTCGTTCCAGTTCATTGTGAGACTTTTTTAAAGCCTCTGCTGTAAGTTTCCGTTCAGTGGTGTCGCGGATGTTACACTGAATCACTTTATGATGATTGACCAGATAGACGTTACTGACAAATTCCACGGCAATTGGCCGTCCCTCTTTCGTCTCCAGCGGTAAATCATGGTAGCGAACATATCCTTTGCTCTTCAATTCCGAAGAGGTGGCTTTCGATGCTTCAATATCTTTAAAGAGCCCAATTTCCCAGAGTTTCTTCCCTAAGAGCTCCTCATGTGAATAACCCAACATTTCTAACAAGAATGGGTTAACATCCGTTATTTGTCCTGTCTCGGCTTCGAGGATTAATATTCCATCCTGGGCTGCTTCAAAGAGACGGCGGTAGTTAGTTTCAGAATTCTTTAGCGCCTCCTCCATCTTCTTGCGCTCGGTGATGTCCACCATTACGGCGCACACCGCACCGGGCATATCCGTGGGCTGAAGGGGACTTACGGAAAGTAAGACAGGTGCAGAATTTTCACCTCCGGTCTTTAAGGCCAGTTCCGCCTTACTGTTCCCCTTTAAACCCTGCTCAAGCAATGCCTCAAATAATGGAAGGTCTGTTGATGAAATGTATTGGTAGATTGAAGATCCCATTACTTTTTCCAGAGACCCTTGGACGATATCTGCAAAACGTTGGTTACAGAAAAGGATCGTGCCGTCGGAGGTCAGGGTGACGGCCCCTTCGTTCATGGTTTCGACCATGACCCTGTAAGGATGATCGGCGCCCGATAGTGTAAAGACCCGATCTCCTTCCTCCGTTGAGACAACCAGACCATCCACCTCACCGCCTCGGATAGCGCGCAGAGTTTCCTCAGCTTCCATCATCCGCGATGTGAGTTCCTGCAACTCATCCAAAAGTTGCTGACGTGTTCTATCCGATTTTTTCATAGATTCGTACTCATGAATTCTTTGGGTTTCAGACCGATTCCTACAAGAAACCTTCCCGTATCCGACATGTCGCCGATGAGCCTCCGGAGTGGCAGGGGGAACTTCTTGATGAGTGTTGGGGTGGCAATAATCTGCTCTCCCTTGGCCAGCTTGGGCTGCTGGTAGATATCTATCACCTTGAGTTCGGAGCAGCCTGCCAGGTATTTTTCACAGATTTTCTGGACATTGGCGATTGCCTGAGTTGACTTTGGGGTCATCCCTGTAACATACAGATGAAGAACGTACTTTGCCCGGTCTCGCTTCGCTGCCGCTTTTTCGAATTCCTCATTGCCCGTTTTCCCTCTTTTTATATCCATCGCTGTTTCACCAAAATTGATTTTATCATCCGGAGACAGAACGAATGTCGAGTCCCACCATCACGCGCTCTGTGTTAGCCAGATCTCCGATAATCTTTTTAAGCGGTTCCGGAAGCTTCCTGACCAGTGTCGGTATGGCAATAATCTGGTCCCCTTTGGCAAGCTGGGGATTCTTAAAAAGGTCTATCACTTCAATACTGTATTTCCCATCAAGGTGCTCTTCGCAGATCTTCTTTAAATTGGCAAAGGCCGTAATCGATTTCTGGGTCTGACCGGCTACATATAACCGGAGATTCCAGATTTCTTCTGTCGGATCGATCTTTGCTTTCTTCCCCTTTCCCGGTGCGACAGCTTTCATTTTACTCTCCTTTCCCGGTTCTTTTTCGAGCGCTTCGCCGGAGTAGCTGAAGGTTTCCCCTTGCGAAGATGCGCCATTTCTAAGCGGTCTTCTACCTGGACAGCTTGTCTTTTTTGCTCTTCTTCCGCCATCAAATGCACCTCTTCAGTTTCCACATCGAACTCGGCACGGAGGGCTGCGATCTTTGTTTCCAGGGCATTCCTCTTGCGCTCCTGCTCGCGGAGCCTGCGATCCGCCTCACGCCGGCTTGCCAACTCAGAGGCCTTTTCCCCGGCATCCTGGGCTGCCCGGGCACTGCCGGTTAATACCTCGCCGGAACCGGTATAGATGTCGATAAGGCCAATGCCCTGGTTCGTGAGCAGGAACTCTTGAATCTGGTTGGAGTGGGCCATGCCGCGGGACTTCAAAATGTAGAGGCCCCGGTTGCGTTCCCCGTTGAGTTCGATATCCCGGAGGAGAAGCCATGTATCGATCAGAGAAGATACCTCTTCGCTTGTGTGTTCAAGGCTGCCTGTAAAATGGGTGAGGTCCGTAAGGAAAGTAGAGATATTTTTCATCTTCAAATAATCGAGCAGGCGCGTTAATATGGATTTGACCTCTGATTGTGTTCCCGCGGCGCTCAGGTTGCTGATCGGGTCTACAATGAAAACCTGGGGATTGAACTCCTTGATCACCTTGTGGAAGGTGAGAAGATGCATCTCCAGGCCGTAAAGCGAAGGCCGGGCTGAATGAAACCTGAGAAGCCCCTTCTTCACCCACCGGGCGAGATCCATGCCAATGGAGCTCATGTTCCGGATGATCTGGCTGGGCGATTCCTCGAAGGCAAAATACAGGCAATGCTCACCACGCCTACAGGCGGCTTCGGCAAAGGTAGCCGCCAAGCTTGTTTTGCCTGTGCCCGCCGTACCGGAGACGAGAATGGTGCTGCCCCGGTAGAACCCCTTCTCACCAAGCATTGTATCCAGCTTGGGGATGCCCGTGGAGATGCGCTCCGAGGAAACGGGGTAGTCGAGCCCCAGGGAAGTGATTGGCAGGATAGAGAGGCCGCTCTCGTCTATCAGGAAGGGATACTCGTCGGAGCCGTGAGATGAGCCGCGGTATTTGACAATACGCAGGCGGCGGGTGGAAATTTGCTCCTCGATGCGAAAGTCGAGGAAGATCACGCAATCGGCCACGTATTCTTCGAGCCCGTAGCGTGTCAGGAGCTTGTCGCCTTTTTCCCCCGTAACGATGGCCGTCATGCCGCGGTCTTTTAACCAGTAAAAAAGCCGGCGAAGTTCTGCCCGAATGATAGCGGCATTAGAAAGCCCGGCGAAAAGCGCTTCTATGGTATCCAGGACAACCCGCTTTGCTCCGATGGAATCAATGGCACTCCCTAGGCGGATGAACAATCCTTCCAGGTCGTACTCACCCGTCTCCTCAATCTCGTTTCGCTCGATTTTGACGTGGTCCATTGCGATGAGGCCACGCGACATAATGTCATGTATATCAAAACCAAGGGAGATGAAGTTCTTTGCGAGATCCTCCGGCGTCTCCTCGAAGGTCATGAAGACCCCGGGTTCTCCGTAATCCAGGGCGCCCCGCATGAGAAACTCCATGGCGAAAAGTGTTTTGCCGGAACCCGCACCGCCGCAGATCAGGGTTGGCCTGCCTCTCGGAAGCCCTCCCTTCGTGATCTCATCGAGACCCTTGATGCCCGTCGGGCATTTTTCAAGAACTTCAACATCATGTTTTGCCTTAACCCTCGTCATCTCCCAGCACCTTTCCTAATCTGAAGTAATGCCCCCCACCCCTCCCCCTCAAGGGGGGGATGATGTCATTTTATTTTTTGCTCTTGAGGTAACCTATCAAAAAATCCATTGCCTCGCAATAGAAAAAGTGCAGAAATATCCAACGAAGGGTCGCCTATGCTGTAGACAAATCATCCCTGTGTCTCCTCAGCCGTCACATGGAACCTATCAAATCAAAAGTACGCATGAACCGGATGAACCTCTTTTCTGAGAATCGGGAAAGGGATCGGATCATGGTTTCAATATTTCCACTGGCGTGAAGCTCATCCATTCTGCCTATGGCGGCGACAACCCGCTGGGCAATCTTCTTTCCCTCCCGGCGGTTCTCGACAAGCTGGAGGTATTAATAATTACAACTTGTTTGGCACTACGTTCGTTCAGGTTTTTAAAGAGCGTCTCAATGTTTACAATAACTTAAAAACGCAATATACACAAAATACCCGGCAACGGTTAAAGATGAGCTTAACTTATCAATGAGAACATGTTATGTAACAATGTATCCGCATATCGAGGAGGTGTCCCTTGAAGAAACGCATCGTCATCATCGTCGTGCTGGCGCTCCTCATCGGCACGGGCCTCTTCGTATACTGCGGCCAGCAGAAGACCCGCAATGGAGAGCTTTTCTACTCCGGAACCGTCGAGGCCACCCAGTCCCATCTGGCGTTCCAGGCCGGCGGCCGTATCCTTAGGGTCGCCGTGCGCGAGGGAGAGGCCGTCGCAAAGGATCAGCTCCTCGCCGAGCTGGACCCGGCCGAGTTCCTTTCCCGCCTCGAACAGGCGAAGGCCAACCTCGACAGATCCCTCAAAGGCAAGGAACAGGCGGAGGCCCTGCTTGCGGTCTATGAAAAGACCCTCCCCGCCGAAGCGGCGCGGGCCGGGGCGGGCGTCCGCGCGCTGGCCTCGCAGTTGGACGAACTCCGGGCCGGCACCCGGACGCAGGAGGTCGAACGGGCGAAACAGGCCATGGAGAGCGCCGCCGCCGTGCTGGAGGACGCGAAGAAGAATCTGGCCCGTTACGAGAACCTCTTTAAAAAGGAGACCATCTCCGAGAAGGAGTGGGACGCCGTCCGGCTCCGGAACGACACGGCCCTCCGGGAATACGAACGGGGCCGGGAGACCTACGATCTCGCGAAGGAGGGGAACCGGGCGGAGACCATCCGCACCGCCGAGGCGCGGCTCGCCGAGGGGCAGGCCGTCCTGAAACAGGCCCAGAGCAACCTCCTGCGGATCGACGCCGCGAGGAAGGACGTCGAGGCGGCCCGCTCCAGCATCGACGCGGCCCGCGCCGCCGCAGATCAGGTGTCGATCCAGCTCGATTACGCACAGTTGAAGGCGCCCGGCCCGGGAGTCATCACCAGCCGCAACGTGGAGCCGGGCGAGGTGGTCACGCCGGGACGGGAGGTCTTGACCCTCTCCCAGCTCACGACGGTCGATCTGAAGATCTTCGTGGACGAGACGGAAATCGGCAAGGTGAAACCGGGCCAAAAGGCAGAGGTCCGCGTCGACACCTTCCCCGATAAGACTTTCGCCGGCACGGTCACGTTCATCTCCCCCGAGGGGGAATTCACCCCCAAGATCATCCAGACGAAGAAGGAGCGGGTGAAGCTGGTCTACCTCGTCAAGGTCTCCCTCCCCAACCCCGGTCTGGAACTCAAGTCAGGAATGCCCGCCGATGCCTGGTTACGCTGAGCCGGCCGTTTCCGGCGTGCCGGGGGCCGAAGGGGAAAAGGCAAAAGAGCCGTTCGTCCGGATCGAGGGGGTATCCTGCCGTTTCGGCGCGACCGAGGCGGTGCGCGACGTTTCGCTCGCGGTCGAACGGGGGGCAATCTTCGGCCTCGTCGGCTCTGACGGGGCAGGAAAATCCACCCTCCTCCGGATGGCGGCGACGATGCTAAAACCCGCCACGGGCAGGATCACGATCGACGGTCTGGACGTCGTCGCCGACCGGGCGGCAGTCAAGGACCGGATCGGCTACATGCCCCAGCGTTTCGGCCTCTACCAGGACCTTACGGTCGAGGAGAACATCGACTTTTTCATGAACATCTTCGGGATCCGCGGCACGGAGCGGAAGGCGCGGAAGGCCCTCTACCTCGGCTTCTCCAACCTCCTCCCCTTCACGGACAGGCCGGCGGGAAAGCTCTCCGGCGGGATGAAGCAGAAATTGGGCCTCGCCTGCGTCCTCGTCCACGAGCCGAAACTTCTCATCCTCGACGAACCGACGAACGGCGTCGACCCCGTCTCCCGCCAGGAGTTCTGGGAGATCCTCGGCCGGATGCGGAAAAACGGGATGACCATCCTCGTCTCCACGGCCTACCTCGACGAGGGGGAGCGATGCGACCGGCTGGGCCTCATGCACCGGGCGGAGCTCCTGGCGACGGCGACCCCCGCGGAGATCCGCTCCCGCTTCGCGAACCTGGAGGAAGCAATCATCGAGAGGATCCGGGAGGCGGACGCGGACCTGGCGCAGGATGCCTTCAAGACGGGACAGGAAGGATGACGCCTTTGTAATAACTCTTAAATCCGTCACTCCTGCGAAAGCAGGAGTCCAGCAAAGCTTGCAATCACTGGATTCCCGCTTTCGCGGGAATGACAACGTGGAGGACTTTCACCATTTCCCAGCACACCAAGGGTCGCTCATATGACCACTGCCGCTAACAACAACCCGGACGCCATCGTCGTCCGGGAGCTTGAAAAAAGTTTCGGGGCGTTCACCGCCGTGGATCGAATCTCCTTTTCGGTTCGTCCCGGCGAGATCTTCGGCTTTCTCGGGTCGAACGGCTCCGGGAAATCGACGACGATCCGGATGCTCTGCGGGATCCTCACCCCCACGTCGGGGGAGGCAAAGGTCGCGGGCTACGACATCGTCACGGAGGCGGAAGAGGTGAAGCACTCCATCGGCTACATGTCCCAGAAGTTCTCCCTCTACGAGGATCTGACCCCCTTCGAAAACCTCCGCTTCTACCTCGGGGTGTACAGCGTGCCGGAGAAGGAATGGGCGGAACGGATCGCCTGGGTCTTCGACATGACCCGCCTGACGGAGGCGCGCGACCGTCTCACCAAGGATATCCCGCCGGGATGGCGCCAGCGCCTCGCCCTCGGCTGCGCCCTCCTCCACCGCCCGCGGATCCTCTTTCTCGACGAGCCGACCTCCGGCGTCGATCCGATCACCCGGCGCCACTTCTGGGGCTTCATCGGCCGGATCGCCGGGGAGGGGATCACCGTCTTCGTCACGACGCACTATATGGACGAGGCGCGCCACTGCGGGCGGATTGTGATGATCAACGAGGGGAGGATCGTCGCCGCGGGAAGCCCGGACGAGATCATCCGCGGGGCCTGTCCCGGAAAGCCGGACGCGGACCTCAACGACGCCTTTGTCGCGCTGATGGCGTAACAGGGAAAGGAAACGCGCGTGAATCCGAGAAATATCCAGGCGATCACCCGCAAGGAGATCTACCACCTGCTTCGGGACTTCCGAAGCCTTTATCTTGCATTCGCCATCCCGCTGCTCCTCATCCTCCTGTTCGGCTATGCGCTCAGCCTCGACGTGGAACACATCGAGACGGTCGTCGTCGATCAGGAACAGACGGACATGAGCCGCGACTTCATCCGCCGCCTCGGCGCCTCCCCCTACTTCCGGATTACGGCCCGGCTCCCCGACACCCGGGCCGTCACAGAGGCGCTCGACTACGGCCGGGCGACGCTGGCCGTGATTATCCCCGCCGGCTGGACCGCCGACCTCCGGGCGGACCGGGAGACCGCCGTCCAGATCCTGCTCGATGGGAGCGATCCGAACTTCGCCGGAATCTCCCGCGCCTACATCAGCGGCTTCATCGAGGGCTACAACTGGAAGCTCCTCGCCGATTTCCTCGACCGGCAGGGGATGGAGAAGATCCGACCGCCCGTCGAGGGGCGGATCCGGGTCTGGTTTAACGAGGACCTGGAAAGCCGGAACTTCATCATCCCGGGAATCATCGCGATCATCATCATGATCGTCGGGGCGATGCTGACCTCGCTTGTCATCGCCCGGGAGTACGAAAACGGCACGATGGAAACGATCCGGTCGCTCCCCATCCGGGCGGGGGAATTCCTCGTGGGCAAGGCGATTCCCTACTTCCTGATCGCCTTGATCGACGTCCTGGTCTCCGTCCTCATGGGACAGATTCTCTTTGGCGTCGTGATGAAGGCGGGCTTCTATCTGATGATCCTCGCCTCCTCGCTCTACATCCTGGTCGCGCTGACGCTCGGCCTCCTCATCTCGTCGGTGACGAAGTCCCAGATGGTGGCGAACCAGATGGCCGTCCTGATCACCTACCTCCCGTCGCTCTTGCTGTCGAACTTCGTCTTTCCGATCATCAACATGCCGAAGGCCCTCCAGATCATCACCTATGCGGTCCCGGCAACCTACTACATCAACATCCTCTCCGGAATCTACCTCCGGGACCTCGGGTTCGCCCACCTCTGGCCCGACCTCTTGGTCCTGACGGGGATATTCGCAATCCTCGCGGCACTGAACGTCATCATCCTGAAGCGGGAGGGGCTATGAGCTGGCTCAGAATCCGGGAAATGGTCCGCAAGGAATTCATCCAGCTCTTCCGCGACCGGAAGAACCGCGTCGTCCTGGTGATGGCGCCGCTCATCCAGCTTCTTGTCTTCGGCTACGTGGTCAACTACGATATCAAAGACATCCGTGTCGCGCTGATCGACCAGGCGCAGACCCGGGAGAGCCGGCTTCTGGCCGACGCCTTCACCGCGGGCCGGATCTTCCGGATCACCCACCGGCTGGCCGATTCCCGCGGGATGGAGGAGCTCTTCCTTGCCGGGAAGGCCGACCTCGGAATCAAGATTCCTCCCGATTTCAGCAGCCGGATCCGCCGGGGAGAGACGGCCGCCGTCCAGATCCTCGCCGACGGCAGCATGAGCAACATGGCCGCCGTCCGGATCTCCTACGCAGTGATGGTCCTCGACCGGCTGAACCAGGAGCTGCTCCGCGAACTTTACGGCCGCGACCTCCAATACGGGAAGATCGACGCCCGGATCCGGACCTGGTACAATCCGAACCTCGACAGCCAGAACTTCTTCGTCCCGGGGATCGTCGCCTTCGTCATCATGTTGATCTCGCTGCTCCTGACCTCGATTGCAATCATCAAGGAACGGGAGGCGGGGACGATGGAGCAGCTCATCGTGACGCCGCTCAAGCCGTTCGAGTTCATCATCGGCAAGACCATCCCCTATACGGTCATCGCGATCGGCCAGATGGTCTTCGTCATGCTGTTCGCGCTGTACTGGTTCGAGATTCCGCTGGCGGGGAGCGTCTTCGCCCTCTTCTTCGCAACCTGCCTCTTTCTGCTGAGCACCCTGGGCATCGGGCTGTTCATCTCTATGGTGTCGAAGACGCGACAACAGGCGATGATGACCACCTTCTTCTTCATCCTCCCCTTCTTTATGCTCTCCGGCTTCGTTTTTCCGATCGCGAACATGCCCGAGTTCGTTCAGGGGTTGACATATCTCAACCCTTTGCGCTATTTTCTCGTCATCATCCGCGGAATCTTTCTCAAGGGAGTGGGGCTGCACATCCTCTGGCCCCAGTACGTCGCGCTGGCCGTCATCGGCGTTGCCGTCTTCGCCGGGGCGGTCGGGCGTTTCCGGAAACGTCTGGATTAGAGAAGCGAAAATCATGCTGAACGTGGTAGAAAACGAACCAGCCATCCGCAGGCACCGGCGGCAGTTCATCCGCAGTTTGAAACCTTTGACCGATGAGGTGATCCCCGTCGAGCTGGGCCACCCGGGTGCGAGCATCCGGGCGAAGGTCGCCTGGTCGGAACGCCTGGGGATCTGGTTTTTCTCCCGAAAGATTGCGGACCACCGCTACTGGAACGCCTTCGGCGTCGGCCGTCCCGAGAGCGGTTCCCACATCTCGATCACCTGCGAGATCAACTTTCCCCTCTGCGGCATCGACCGGCGGACCGGCGGCGCCTTCGCCGAGGATGGCGCCGGGCGTGTCTTCGTCGTTCATCGGGGAAAATTAGGAGGCGGGAGGAAGGGGGTCGGAAAAGGCCTCTTCGAAAACCGTTACCGGGGGGTCTGGGAGGTGATGGACGACGGCGGCGAGGAAACGTCCATCGCCATCATCGGGGTTCTGAACTCGCCGCGCTTCGCCCGGCAAATCGCCCAGTTCGTCCGGAAGATCGACCGGATCAAGGAGACGGCCTCCGCCCGTTCCGCGCAGGCGGAGCTGCGCTTCGACGAACTGTCTCTGCGCGAGGATCTCATCGGCGCCCGCTGCCGCGAACAGGAACGGGAGACCGGCGCCGAATGCGACCACGGCCTGATCGTCCGGGATCTCTCCGAGGCGCTGAAAGGACATGGCCTCCGGACCGGAAACGACGGCTGCCGCGACCTGCTGGTGATGAACCGGGAAGGCCGCATCCGGGCCGTCTTTCAGGTCCGGACGGAGATGTCCCTGGCCGGGATCCACGCGGGGGCGACGCAGCTCCTCCTGAACGGCCTGAGTCTGCCGGGGCATCCGCTGCTCCTCCTCGCCCTCCCCCGCACCCCGGAAGATGCCCTCCGGGAGAAGCTCAAGCGGCTGAACATCGACCTGCTGATCTACGGCTGGGAGGGAGACCGGGCGGTCTTCCCGGACCTCGCAACCTACCTCCCCCGGATCGCATCCTAATTTTACAGCGGATTTGGCCGCAAAGATGTAGCCCTGCGAAACGCCGATCGCTCCCTCCCGAAGGGCATTTTGGATCTCCTCCGGAAGCTTCAGAAGTGAACAGATCATTTTTAGTGAACTTAACGATTTTCCTGATATTTTACCAATTGTGTTCACAGTGACCACAACGAGGGCATCAATTATTTATTGAAGTCAGTGAATGCTGAAGATGTTGTTACGTAGGAGCTTTCAACCCGTACTGCGTAGAAGTGACCAGAGAAAAGATGATCTGTACCGGCCATTGTCAACACCTACAAAGCAGTAACTTTCAGTTCAGAATTGCGGCGAGGATTACCGTTTGAAATCATGTCCTTTCAAGTTGAAAAACTTGGAATAGGTCGATGCGATTAGTATCGCTCAGGCCTTTTTACAGAGCTGGTATCGGTCCCGTCCTGTTTGCTTGACCTGATACATGGCGATATCGGCATTTTTCAGGAGGATAGCCTCATCTGTTCCATCATGTGGATAGACGGCGATGCCGATACTCGTCGTCACAATGAGTTGACGGGTATCGATGAGAAAGGGCTTACGAAAACTGTCAACGATCTTCTGTGCAACCTGAATCACATCTTCTATTCCCTTCAGGTCGAGAAGAATCAGAACAAACTCGTCGCCACCGAAGCGCGCAATGGTATCACCCTTCCTCAGCACTGCGCTTAGCCTCTCTGGCGCTGCTTTGAGAAGAAGATCTCCCACATCATGGCCCAGAGTGTCATTCACGACCTTAAAATTGTCGAGGTCGAGCATCGCGATTCCTACTTCTTTTTGATGCCTCTGGGCTTGGGTCAAGGCAATACCCAAGCGATCGGAGAAGAGCTTCCGGTTGGGAAGACCCGTCAGGGAATCATTGTGAGCCATCTGCCGGATCTTTTCCTCCGCCTGCTTCATCTCTGTGATATCGCGGGCCACTGCCTGGAAGCCTGTCACACGGTCCTCTTCCATGATCAATTGCATATTCTGCCCAATCCAGAGTTCAAGACCATCTTTCGTAATAATTGTGTACTCATAGGCAGTGATGTCCGGTTAAGGATTT
>PLLC01000014.1 GCA_003141195.1 Syntrophaceae bacterium | reverse complement strand
GTAGGTGACAGATGCGCGGCTTCATTGATATTTGATCACGATCGGCCCTATTGATAACCAAAAGAAAGGTGGAGGTTTTGACCGTGGGCGCAACTTACGGGATGAAAGGTGCAGATTTTTGAGCGTGATTTTTGGGGTGGGAGGTGGTATCTTCTCCTTCCTGAAATGTTGTTTTTCGAGTTGTGCCAGCCAATGCTGCATTTCAATCGGAAATGAATGACGATCACCTTAACGTATCCCTCAATATGTTGAGGTTCCACCAAATAGTGAGGCCAAACGTATTATTTCATACTTTTCTGCTGTGCTCTTCTATTAGTCTAATTCACTGTTATTAAAGGATGAATCTGAACTTCTAATTTCCTTTGGTTATTGGCAGGCTACTTGCTACTATATTTGTATGACCATCTTTTTCAGGCGAAGGAAGACCCTTTCTGCGTAGCGACTGGAGTTGTTACGGGTGTTTAACAAAATAAAATAAAGGGAGGACATTACAATGGGTACGACAGAAATCATCATTCTCGTGGTTGTGTTATTCTTAATATTCGGTGGTGGCGGTTACTGGTGGAGTAGGCGAGGGTAGGTGTCACTTCTGACATTATTGTGACGCAGTAATCACACGAATGAAGATCCATTCCGAGAAGCGTATGGAGTTGTCACGATGGGGGAGGGATGCCAGCCCAGCAATTAAATCGAAATCAACGTGGGGACCGATCCGGTGCAAGCAAAAGAAAGCCTTGGCGGCTTCGTCATTGCCAGCAATCATCAACCTTTAACTTTATCAGGTGAACTATGGGAATAAACAATTGGGCAGTTGATAAAAATGGAGAAACCGCGGCAGAGTTCCAAGGTTCGGGTAAGTCGACCGGCTTCAAGAATGCTAAAAATATTATTGCTGATAAGTTGCATAATGTTGCTGAAGCTCTATCTGAAAAAGCGGCAAATCAGGACGCGCCATCCGGCATAGCTCAGTACGGAAAGCAGGCATCCGAGTGGTTGGACCATTCAGCCGAGTACGTTCGGCAATTCGACTATAAGCAGGCAGATGCCGGGGTCCGAGAATACGTCAGGCAGAGCCCAGGGCGCAGCCTCTTGATAGCAGGAGCCGTCGGTCTGATTATCGGAGTTATTTTGCGACGCAGGTAAGGAGGCGGTTCTTCCCAATGAACAACAAAGTGGTAAACAAGGACTCTAAAATACAACGCGAATCCTTCACTGAACTGTTGGGACAGCTTGCCAACAACTCAGCCGCGGTGGTTCACGACGAAATTGAACTCGTGATCCAGAGAGTTCGCGAAAAGGTGAGGGCTGTTCGTAGCGGAGCCTTAACAATCGCGATAGGAGCGGTCATCGGTTTTGCCGCATTCATGTCTCTTTGCGCTGCATTGATCATCGGACTCACTTCTTATATGGCCCCGGTCAATGCCGCGCTTGTCACTGGGGCGGCGCTTGCTTTAATCGGTGTCGTCATTGCCTTCATCGGCTTCAAGCAATTGAAGAAAACGATCCTTAAAACATAGAAGGCAATGCAAACACTGAAAAGGAGGACAAGGAATGGCTGAGAGAGAGTATCTAAGTAACACAAGGGAAAGGGGGGGCGAGCGCAGTACCGAAGATATACATCAGGATATAGCTAAAAAAGAAGAGAATATTTCCCAGACAGTCGAGCAAATCGGCGAGCGTATAAAAGAGAAGCTGGATTGGCGTGGATATGTGAAGGACTCGCCATACTGGGCGCTAGGGGCTGCCGCCGGCCTTGGCTATCTTGCTTCAGGGATGTTCATAACACGCACCACTCCCGAGGAGCGAATTATGGGTTCCATTGCCGAGGAAGTTCGCGACTCACTCGGTGGCCTGCGTGCCGGAGCCGGTGGCCTCGGCCTAATTAAGTTGACCCTGCTAGGTATTGCAACAAAGGCTATCACCAGTTGGATAAAGAATGTAACCTCGACAGTTGTGGCAAGCCGTGGCACCGTGCCTCGACCACAAACAGGACGTGATTCAATAGTTGGCCAGAGAGCGGATACGTAAAATATTATTAAAATTAACAGTTAACGCTTGATCTTTCTTAGGAGGATAACATGGATATCGAAAAGAACAAATACGAGACCCCCAGACAGCAAAAGGTAGGAGAACCCGGCAGCGCTAGTGCTACTGCTCAGAACATTCTGGATCGCGGCACGGATGTTTACGTGAAAGCGGAGCAGGCTGTAAGTGATGTTTATGATAAAACAGCCCAGACAGTAAGCAAAACCTATGAGCAGGCCAAGAGTTATAGTAACGAAAATCCTGGCAAGACAATTCTTATCGCATTGGGGATAGGAGTAGGACTGGGGTTTCTTTTGGGTGCAAGTTCAAGCTCTCGTCGTTCGCGTACCAGCCGGTTTGCCCAACCGGTGGTCAACGCGCTCTCCGACCTTGCTCAGGAGTATTTCCGTTAGACTGTTCTGTTACCGGAAATAGCAATCCACAAAATTAGGAAAAGTTCCATGTCTAAAAGAAATAGAGGCTTGCTATCTTCGGGATTATAGGTTCACTTTCAACAGTTCGTGTGGGCAGGTAATGCCCCTGAGAATACAGAAAGGAAGGTCCGGTTGCATATTTCAGATTATACACTGCAAAGAGAAAGGAGATGAAAGCCATGAAGTATTCTTTTAAATGCCCTGCACCCTGCAACTATGAAATTAAGGTTGATGCCCAGAATGACGATGATGCGATGAACAAATTTATTGCAGCAGGCAAGGTTCACGCCAAGGAAGCCCATCCCAATACGACGCCGATGTCAGAGCAAAAAATGAAGGATATGTTTAAGGCAGGCATGAAGAAGGGATAAGGGGTAGAAAATGCGAACAGGTTCAGCTTCTGCTGGAATAAAATGATTGCCAACAATCCAGCATCCGGACCTAAAAGGGGAGCAGGCGGGAGAGATCCCGCCTGCTTCTTCAATTCGGGAAACCGGCGAATCCCGAACAGGGGAGAGCAGATGATGCGTTACTATGGATTCTGCAACACTGTTAGATACTACAGTTCAAACGGTAATGCTTATCTCAATTCAATACCGTGCGTCGCGGAATTGTAGGTGAAAGTGAGGTTGCTTGCTATCGGGCTTTGATCTCATCCTTTATCAGGAGGTACGCATCAACCGGATGAACCAAAAAAGTACGTCTCGCTCCTCCGTATTGGCTACGCTTCGCTCCGCGATTCTGCGAATTCGGAGACCTTGCATCCGGGAATTTTTGAACAGCCCTCTTTCAACAACATTCTGAAGGAGACCGGAATTATGAACGAAACGAACGATGACCTTTGGGAGGTGGTCGCCACGGCTTCAGGCATGACGCAGGCCAACATCATTGTAGGCAGACTCGCAAGCGATGGCATCCTGACCCGGCTCCGCTACGAAGCCGCTGGACCGATCTATGCGATCACGATCGACGGCCTGGGCGAGGTCCGGATCCTCGTCCCCGTCCCCGACTGGGAACGGGCGAAGGAGCTCCTCTCCCGTTCCTATGACGACAGCGAACTCCCCTGGGAAAAATAGTTTTCCACCATATATTGTGGTTCTCCCACTCTTCCCCCACAGCGGATTGTATTTTTTCTTTACAATCCCCTTTTCTTCTGTTAAAATCTGCTAAAATTACGCTATCCGATTGGATCTTAAAGAAGATGAGGCTCAAGAGACTCGAAATCGCCGGTTTCAAATCCTTCCGGGAGAAGGTCGTCCTCGATTTCTCCCCCGGGATCAGCGGCATCGTCGGTCCGAACGGCTGCGGCAAGAGCAACATCGCCGACGCGATCCGCTGGGTTATGGGCGAACAGCGGGTCAAGACCCTCCGCGGGAAAAAGATGGATGACGTGATCTTCAACGGCTCGGAGGAGGTCGACCCCGTCGGGATGGCCGAGGTCTCCATGATCCTTACGGCGGATGATCAGCAGTTCCCCGGAAATTACGCGGAGTGCAGCGAGGTGATGATCACGCGTCGCCTCTTCCGCGAGGGGGAGGGCGAATACACGATCAACAAGATCCCCTGCCGTCTCCTGGACGTCCGGGAATTCTTCATGGGCACGGGGATCGGCGCCCGGACCTACTCCCTCGTCGAGCAGAACAGCGTCGTCACCCTCGTCGAGGCGAAGCCGGAAGATCGGCGGCAGTTCATCGAGGAGGCGGCCGGCATCTCCAAGTACAAGAGCCGGAAGGAGTCCGCCGTCCGGAAGATGGAGGCGACCCGGGAGAACATGGTCCGCCTGAACGACATCCTCCGCGAGGTGAAGACGCAGCTCAATGCGATCTCCCGCCAGGCGAAAAAGGCGGAGCAATACAAGGCCCTGAAGCAGTCTCTCAAAGAGACCGAGCTCACCGCCGCCCTCCAGACCTGCTCCGACCTGTCCGCCAGCCGGACCTCCCGGGAAGAGGCGAAAAATGCACTCCAAAACCGGGAGACGGAGGTCCGGACGCGCCTGCAGGGCCTCGAGTCCGCCCTGGAGGAGCTGAAGGCGGAGGTCCTGGAAAACGAAGGCATGATCTCGACCCACCAGGAAAAACTCTACGGAACGAAAAACGCTATCAATATCAAGGAACAGGGGATCGACTTCTCCCGGCGGAAGATCGCCGATCTCGCCGCAAGACGGGAGAAGGACCTCGCGGAGGGCGAGGCCCTGAAGCGGCGCGAGGGGGAGACCGACGGCGAAATCGCCTCCCTCCGGGCCGCCGCGACCGAGGCGGAGGAGCGGATCGGGACGCTCCGGAAGGAGGTCGCCGAGGGGACGCAGGCCCTCGAAGAACTCCGGCGGATGGACCGGACCTGCCGGCAGGCGTTGGAGGAAAAGAAGGCCCGGTACATCGACATCGTGACCGAAAAGGCCAAACTGAAAAACATGGTCGTCGGCCTCGCTCGGATGATCGAGGATTTCGGGAAACGGGAGGCGCGGGAGGTCCGGGAGATCGAGGAAAACGGGAAGCGGTCGGCGGAACTTTGCCGCACCCTGGAGAAGCTCCGCTCCGGGCTTTCCGTCGACGAGGCGGGCCTGGCGGAACTCGGGCAGAGGCGTGAGGAGATCGCCGACGAGCTGGAACGCGCCCGCGAAGAGCTGGCGGAGGCCGAGGAAAAGATCGCCGGACTCCGCGAGGAGAACAGCCGGAAGGCGTCTCGACTTGCCTCGCTCAGGGAGTTCGAGGAGAGCTACGCCTGGTGCAACGAGGGGATCAAATCCCTCATGACCGGCAGCAAGGGGTCCGGTCGCCCGGGTCTTTCCCGCGAGCTCTTCCTGGGCCTCGTCGCCGACCACATCCGCGTCCCCCGGGAGTATGAGACGGCCGTCGAGGCGGTCCTCGGGGAGAAGCTCCAGTACGTCGTGGTGAAGGATCAGACGGACGGCGTCCGGGCGATCGACTACCTGAAAAGCGCCTCACTCGGCCGGGGGAGCTTCGTTCCCCTCGATGTCCGGCCCCACGCCTCCGGCACCTCTCTCGCGGAGCATGAACATCTCCGAGAGGCGGTCCCGCTGATCGAACAGATCACGGTCCAAGAGGATTGCCGGGCAATCGTCAACGAAATGTTGGGCGATGTCCTCCTCATCCCGAACCTGGGGAGCGGCATCTCCCTCTGGCGGCAGAACGGCTTTTGCGGCACCTTCGTCACGCCGGAGGGGGACATCATCAGCCCGAGTGGCATCCTGACGGGTGGGAGCGGCACGGGCGCCGACCGGAGCCTCCTACGCAACCGGCGCGAAATCGCCGAGCTCACCGAAGAGGTTGCAAAGCTCCAGGCCGAACTCCAGGGGGAACAGGACGGCCGGAAAAAAGCCGCCTCCCTGATCGCCCAGTGGGACGAGGAGTTCCTCCGGCTCCGTTCTCAGCTCCACCTCACGGAACTCCGGATCAACGGCCTCAGCAAGGATGTCGAACGGTACGAAGGCGAATTGCGCCAAGTCGGGGAGCGGCTCAAGGCCCTCAATTTCAACCGGGAAAACCTCGCCGCGGAGGCCGCCGACGCCCGGGGGAAGATCACACGGCACGAGGCGGAGATGAAGGTCATCGGGACCAAGGAGGCGGTTCTCAACGCAGCGATGGCCGATGACCGGGAGCGGGGGGATGCGCTCCGGACCGATCTGGAGGAGCGAGAGCGGAGCCTCACCGAGTGGAAGGTCCGCCTGGCATCCCTCGAGGAAAAGCGGGAGGCCGACCGGAGGACGCTGGCCCACCTGGAGGCCTCGCTCGGCGACCACGCCCGCGAGATCGCCTCCCGGACGGCCGACGCGGAGGACTGCGAATGCGAGGCGCAGGCGCAGACCGCCCGGATCGCCGCCGAGGAGGAGGCGCTCAAAAGCCTCTACGCAGAATATGAAATCATCGAGAAGACCCTCTCCGGAAAGCGGGACGCCCAGCAGGAGAAAGATGCTCTCCTTCGGGCGAGGGAGGTGGAAATTCGGGAAGTCAAAAAAGTCCTCGACGGGCAGCTCCGCGAGGGGACCGAAATAGAGGTCGCCGCCCGGGAGATCGCCCTGCAGATGGAGAACCTCCAGCGGAATATCCAGGAAAAATATGGCGCGAACCTCGTTCAGCTCCTCCCGGCATTCCAGCCGCTGGAGGAGGCGGTGCTGGCGGAGCTTGCCGCAAAGCTCGAAAAGGACCGGCAGGCCGTCGAGAATTTCGGCGAGGTCAATCTCCTCGCCCTCACCGAGCACGAGGAGCTCAAGACCCGCTACGAGTTCCTTACCGGCCAGATCGCCGACCTGAACGCCTCCCTGGAGACGCTCCAGAAGACGATCTCCCGGATCAACACCGTCTCCCGGCAGCGGTTCGCCGAGACCTTCGCGGGGGTCAACCAGTGCTTCAAGGAGGTCTTCACCCGCCTCTTCCCCGGCGGCCGGGCTGAGCTCAGCCTGACCGACGAGAATGACCTCCTCGAGACGGGCGTGGACATCGACATCCGGATCCCGGGGAAACGGGCGCAGAGCGTCACGCTCCTCTCCGGCGGCGAAAAATCCCTGTCGGCGATCGCGCTCATCTTCTCGATCCTCCTCTACCGCCCCGTCCCCTTCCTCCTCCTGGACGAGGTGGACGCGGCTCTCGACGACACGAACATCTTGCTCTTCAACCGCCTCGTGAAGGATACCGCGGCCCACTCCCAGATCCTCATGATCACCCATAACAAGAAGTCGATGGAAGTCGCAGACAGCCTCTACGGCGTCACGATCCTGAAGCAGGGGGTCTCCACGCTCGTTTCCGTCAGCCTCAACTGATCCCCCGGCTTCGTAAAAAAGTCCATATGCTTTGTTGCGCTTCCTCCTTCCCTTCGACAGGATCAGGGCAAGCTCCACGCCTTGTCACGGTGAGCTTGTCGAACCGCGCGCGCCTTGCCTCTGGAGCTTTTTGCGAAGCCGCCCTAAACTTTTCCGAGAACATCATCTTTACATTTGCTATCGAAAAGCATTATAAAAATCTCGCCGGTACGCCCACCCTATTTGAACGGAACGGCAGCGGCGTAATCCTATTTTAGGAACGGATGCATGGAAGAGGAAAACGGCAAAAAGGGATTTTTCGACCGTCTGAAATCGGGGCTTGCCAAGACCCGGAAGCTCCTCCTCACGGATGTCGACGACATTCTCCTCGGAAGCAAGGAGATCGACCAGGCACTCTTCGACGAGCTGGAAGAGGCGCTCATTGCGGCGGATGTGGGGCCGGCCTTCACCGGCGAACTCATCGAATCATTGAAGGAAAAGGTGAAACGCAAGAAGCTGGGCAGTCCCGAAGTCCTCAAAAAGGTCCTCCGGGAGACGATGATGGAGATCCTCCTCCGGAATGAGGCCCCCATGCAGATCCCGCCGGACGAGATCTACACAATCATGGTCATCGGGGTGAACGGCACGGGGAAGACCACGACCATCGGCAAGCTCGCCCGCAACCTGAAGGAGGAGGGCCGCGAGGTGACGCTTGTTGCCGCCGACACCTTCCGCGCGGCGGCCATCGAACAGTTGGAGGCCTGGGCGAAGCGGGTTAATGTCCCGCTCATCCGGCAGGCCGCCAACGCCGACCCCGCTGCCGTCGTCTTCGACGCGATCCGCGCCGCCAAAGCCGGCCGACCGGGCGTGGTCATCATCGACACCGCAGGCCGCCTCCACACGAAGGTGAACCTGATGGAGGAGCTCAAGAAAATGAAGCGGATCATGGCGCGGGAGCTCCCCGGAGCGCCGCACGAGGTCCTTCTCGTCCTCGACGCGACGACCGGCCAGAACGCCATCGCCCAGGCGCGGATGTTCAGAGACGAGATCGGCGTCACAGGACTCGTCCTGACGAAGTTGGACGGGACGTCGAAGGGGGGCGTCGTCGTCCGGATCGCGAAGGAACTGGGAATCCCGCTCCGCTACATCGGCGTCGGCGAGCAGGTGGACGACCTGCGCCCCTTCCGGGCCGAGGAGTTCGTCGAGGCCCTCTTCACGCCGAACGGCCGCTGAGCCGCCCCGCCGCGGAAACCCGGAGCGCAAAATGAACCGCCCCCACCGTCGTAAGCAGCAGTGGGGTCACTTTTCGGGATCGTTTCCCTTTTTCGCCGCAGGCGGCGGTGAATGGATCCCGGAGATTCACGGTCGCGGGGACCGGCGCCGGCAGGCCGGTTCGGAGGAAACCCGCCATGACCAGACGGATATTCGCCATCGGCGACATCCACGGCTGCAATCACGAGCTGAAGCAGCTCCTCGCCCGGATCCGGCCCGATCCACTAACCGACACCATCGTTTTCATCGGCGATTACCTCGACCGCGGCCCCGACCCCCGAGGGGTTATCGATACCCTCCTCGATCTGAAAAAAACCTTCCCGCACCTGATCTGCCTCCAGGGAAACCACGAGTCGATGTTCCTGAATTATTATCTGGAGGGGCGGGACGAAGAGTTCTACTTCGCGAATGGCGGCGGAATGACGCTCTCCTCTTACGGCCTCACCCTCACCGACGCGCGCACAGGAACCGGCTTCCCGGAGGACCACCTCCGCTTCCTCACCTCCCTCCCCCTCTATCACGAAACGGTGGCGTACCTCTTTGTCCACGCGGGGCTCCGGCCGGGGATCCCCCTCGCCGGGCAGTCGCCGGAGGATCTTCTCTGGATCCGCAACGAGTTCATCGATTCGGACTGGGATTTCGGGAAGACCATCGTCTTCGGCCACACCGCCCTCTGCGAGCCCCTCCTCCAGGCAAACAAGATCGGCATCGACACGGGGCTGGTCTACGGGGGATGCCTGACCTGCATCGAGCTCCCCTCCCGGACGCTTTCTCAGGTATAAAAAGGGGGACAGCACCCGATTTTCCCCTCCGGTAAAAAAAGGGAACAGCACCCCGTTTCTCCCGACGATGAACGATGAGCGGATCAGAAATCCCTTGTGCCGCGCTTCTGTCACGCCGGAATAGAGGAACGGCTACCCTATTTCCCTCCTGAAAAATTGGATGGCTGTCCCTCTATTTCCACGGAGGAATCTGCACCGGGAATCCGATCACTCGCGGGAACAGACGCTGTGGGGAGAGGCAAATTTCAGGCCACCGCCATGGAGGGCCGAAATCCACCACCTAATTTCTGTTCTTTCATCGTTATCATGATGTTGTAGAATCCTTTTTCTTCACCAATGGGTGCATGAAATTCGCATATAACCCTTTGCAATAACGATGGAACTCTATTTTAAGTGGTGGATTTAGGCGGGGAAAGTGTATTGACACCTGCCGCAAAGCGTGTTAGACGGGGCCCTCTTCCCGTCGGATTGCCCCTGTAGCTCAGATGGATAGAGCGACGGATTCCTAATCCGCAGGCCCCGAGTTCGAATCTCGGCAGGGGCACCATACAAAACAAGGTGTTGGCCGTTTGAGGTTTTCCCTTTGTTTACTTTTTGCTAACCTTTATCTTGGCATAAAACATTCCGCAACCCAGAACCAATGCTATGCCATTCCAAATGATGACAGACATCAACCCATTCAGAATTCCATAGACCAGCCAGCAGGCGACACCGATGATAAAAAACAAACTGAAGGTCAGGCTTATGACCTGCCCCCAGAACATGTACCACATTTAGAGTTAGAGTTCTGCCATTTTTTTATTTCTCAATGCAGATACGCCTCTGGTGCCGGAGGGCGGTAATTCAAGGAGCTGTGTGGCCTGAACGTGTTGTATTCCAATCGCCATTTTTCAATCAGCACCTGTGCTTCTCTCAGGGTGTAGAAGATCTCT